>JAHEAK010000142.1 GCA_024642805.1 Kofleriaceae bacterium
GGAGGCAACGAGGGTGGGTTGCCTGCCCCGCTTTGGAGGTTCATTCACCATGAGAAAATCGCCGGGCGCCGAGCCCAGCGCCGAGCCAGCGCCGAGCCCAGCGCGAACCCAGCACCGAATTAGGCGCTGGCCGGTTTCAGACTCAGCTCCGCGACAGCGTCCTGAAAGCGGATGCGATCGAGCATGAGACTCTCTTGTTGCTCGACAAGCTCGATGGTCGCCGCCTGCACCCGCTCGGAGATGTCCTTCATCTTGGTCTGCAGGTGCGTGAGCAAGCTGCCACCACCGCGCACGACCTTCAGACTCACCACCTGCACATGCAACTCGTCCATGCGCACTCGATAATCGGCGAGCCGCTCGCGCAACGAGTCGATGTGGTCCTGTCGATCTGCCATTGAGCGATGTAGCTCTACGAGTTCTTCCATGCGGCCAGCAAACTCTTTGTTGGCATCACGGCCGCTGAGGTAGGCCTGCACGATGTCCATGGTTGGTCGTGCGCGCAGATCGAGGGTCTTGGTCATGGGCGTGGCCTCCTCGATGACCAGCTCCTTGCTCTCGCCCGCGCTCAGCTGCACGGGAAAGACGTGAGCTTCGCCCAGGCGCTCGAGCTTCTCGGGGGCCCCGAGCAGGTTCCAGCCTTTCAAGACGGTGTGGCGCACATAGACGGTCGCCGGGGTGCGCAAGCGATTCTTGATCTTCAGCTTGGTGGTCTTTACGTGCTGGACCTCGGTGGTCAAAACACCTCGCTGCAAGGTGACCAGCTTGGAAATCTGATCGCGATCCGAATCATCGCGATCGATGACGATTTGCCGATCGAGGGCGAAGGGCACCATCGCCATCGAGTGGGGCGGAATTGGGTCAGTGAGCCCTTCCCCGACGAAGCGACTGTCGCCATAGACCGTCACCGGCCCCGACTCTAGGGTGTTGTCGGTTGGGTTCTCGAAGCGAACCGCCTTGAATGCGAAGCGCTTGTTGCCGCGCGAAGACTCCGAGTCGTAGAGATAAACCATCTCGCCTTCCGTGCCCTGCTTGACGATGGACACCATGACGCTGGCGCCCTCGCCCACTGACATCGGCGTTGCGGACTGAAAGTGACTCTCGCCCACTGGCGCTGCGTCACGGGTCTCGTTGGGATCCTGCGCGTTGCCACCGGCTTGGTCGACAATCAAGCGCACGCCAGCGGGGCGACCATCCTTGGCGCCGCCCGAGCGAACGTTGACTTGCGCTGGAGCCACGCCCTCTTGAATGAGCTGATTGCGCAACACGTTGGCGCGATCGAGGGCGCGCGCATCTTTGTCGCTCTCATCGGTGGCCGCGTAGCCCTCGATGATGATGTCGTGCTTGCCGCTCTTGAGCTGATCGGCCAGTTGTTTGACCTGGCGCTGATTCTTCTCGTACTGCTGCTGCATGACCGTACGCTCGTGATTTTTCTTTTCGGCTTCGGCCTTGGCTTTTTGCAGCTCTTCACGACTTGGTCGCGGATCGCGCGCCGGAGCTCGTGAACTCTCAACCCCCGTGGTCATGGCAATGGGTTGCTCGTCCATCGAGTAGTCGCTACCAGCATCGACCTCAAGGCCGGCAAGACTGCCTGGATGGGTGCTCGGCATATTGATGTCGGCATCGGAAAACTCGCTGATGACGGCGGCCTCGCCACCCGCGCTCTCGTTGCCGTAGACCGATTCCCCTTGCGGCGGAGCCACCGCAAACTGGCTCTCATTGGCCAGGGTCTGCCTATGCACGTCGCGAATGCTCCACAGGTCGTAGCGGAAGGAGAGCGCGGAGCTTGAGCCGACGCCGACCAGCACGTCCTTCCAGTTCTCACCGGAGGTATTGTCGACGATGGCCCAGCCCTCGAGCTGTACCTTGTCATTGTCGGCGATCACGACTCGATAGCTCGGCTTCCAGGCCGGCGAGTCAGTGATGTAGGTCAAGATGACGTCATTGCTGGCCGCCTCAGGCAGGCGAACGATCATGTCGACGAGATTGCCGCTCTGCGTTCCCTTGCGGGGAAAGGAGATCGGCAGCGACTTGCCGGTCTTGGCGTCGCGAACGGTGAGCGACTTGAGAAAGTCGTCGACCTTGTCCAGAGGCACGCTCAACTTGAGCTCGTGGCCCTGCAGCTGGGCTCGCCGTTCGAAGTAGGCAACCCCGTTCCGATAGACGACCACCTTGCCCAAGGTCGCGTCAGTCTTGACATAATCCTGTCTCGCGCAACTGCCCAGAGCCAGAAACAAAATCAGCTTCACGAATTTGAATTTCATGTGTCCCTCTCGCTTTCGAGAAGGCAACGCGCGAGCAGCGCCAGTGATCTATGAATTCGTCTGCTGTTAGGAGCGGTTAGGTCGTCTGACCAGAGCCGCAGCCTGCGCGAGGCAAGACGAGCCCGTGCTAGGCAAGACGAGCCCGTGCTAGGCCAGCTTGCCGCCATCGAGTGGCAGCGCAAGGCCAGTGGCAAAGGAGCTGTGCGGCGACGCCAACCACAACACGGCATCGACCACCTCCTGCACGCTGCCCAGCCGCTTCATCGGGTAGGACTGGACCAGCGAATCGGCAACCAGCTCGTCGTGCAAGAAGATGCGCTGGGCCATGTCGGTGGCAATGGCTCCCGGGCACAGTGCGTTGACCCGCACCCCGCGCTCGGCGTATTCCAGAGCAGCCGCCTTGCTGATGCCGATGACTCCGAACTTGCTGGCGGCATAGGCCGAAGCGCCGGGAAAGCCCTTGAGTCCGGCAATGGAGCTCATGTTGATGATCGTGCCGCGACTCGCGCACAGGTGGGGCAGCTCGGCGCGCATGCACAGCCAAACACCGGTGAGGTTGACGGCTAGCACCTCGTCCCAGACTTCTTCTGAGTAGTCAGCCGTGTCGACCGCGCTCTGTCCTTCGATGCCGGCGTTGTTGACGGCGATGTCTACGCCACCAAAGGTCTGCACACAGGCGGCGACCATGGCGGATATCTCTTCGCGCCTGCGCATGTCCGCTCCAAAGAAGCACGCCTGGCCTCCGCGACTCCGTATGTCGGCGGCGACGGACTCACCCTGCTCGTGTCGGCGCGCCGCCAAGAACACCCTAGCGCCCTGGTCGGCGAAAGCCCTGGCACAAGCCTCGCCAATGCCCGAACTGGCGCCCGTGACGAGTACCACCTTGTTGGCAAATGGTCGCGACATCACTCGAAGGTACCTGATTTGTTAGCCCGCCCGGCGATCACCCCCCGCGAATCGCGTGAATTCTCTCGCTCGCTCGCGCGTCTTTAGTTCATCTCCAATGCGCCGCTTGTTCTTCAAGACGCTCAGCATGCTGACCACTGTCGTCATCCTCGTCAGTGTGGTTGCGGTCGCGGCGCTGGCGGGTACGGCTCGATTGCGAGCAGGAAAGTGGGCCTTGCCAAACCGCGAGGACCTGAGCGTACTTGTCAAAGAAGTCGTGACCTACGAGGAGCCGCAGCCATCCAAGACCATCTACCTCGATCGCGAGGCTCTGCAGGTGATGGGCGCGCCTGACAACGCCGCCAAGAATCAGTCCAGTCTGGTCGCGCCCGGCCAGAGCTTCCTCGTGCCCCGTTACAAAGCCAGCAACGCCAACTGGCAGCGCCTACTTGGATGTGTGCAAAGCAAGTTTGCAGGCTACGACGTGCGCATCACCGACCAGCGACCAGCGAGCGGTGACTACATTCTGGTCAAAGTCGGAGGTACGCCCGCGAGTATCGGCATGGCAGGCAAGCCGCTCGGCGGCATCGCGCCCTTCAATGGCTTTGCCGTTCCCAACGCCATCGTCTTTGCCTTCGACCAGGGCGGGCAGATGCGAACCCAGAACAATTGCCAGACCATCGCTCACGAGGTCGGCCACGTCTACGGCCTCGACCACAGCTACCAGTGCAAGGACATCATGAGCTATCAGCAGTGCGGTCCAAAGCACTTCGTCGACGAGCCCATGGCCTGCGGCGAGCATGAGGCGCGCCCATGCGAGGACCAGAGCCACTCGCAAAACTCCGCCGACGACTTGCTGCGCATGCTCGGCGCGCGCCGCCCCAATGCCGCGTCGCTGGCCTCGCGCCGCTAGAGCCAAGCCAGCCAACGCTGGCACCTGGCTGTGCCGGCGCCCGCTCGATGGCCTCGACTACTCGTAGTGCGCGCGAATTTTGGGATTGGCCCAAACGCGATCGTGATGCGCCACCAGGCTTGGCGCGTGGGTCGCAACCAGCGTCGTGGGTACATGGTCGAGCACGCCGAGCTGAAGGCTGCGAATCCAGACGAAGACTTTCAAGTCGGCGACCGTGAGGCGACCGTCTGCGAAGTACTCGCCTCCGCGGGCCTCCAGGCGCGCGGCCAGTCGCTTCAAGAAGACCGGCAGGGGACCCTCGACGAGGGCCTCGCGGGCCCGCTTCTTCTCGTCCTCATCTTTTAGAAAGAGAGTTGGAGACACCTTGTGGCTGACGTCCTCGATGGCGTCCATGGTCTCGTCGCAGAGCGCGGCCTGCACGGCATCGCTCGGGTAGAGATTGCAGAGTTTGCCGACGTAGCGATTGATGCCGTTGCACTGCGCGATCACGGTGCCATCGACCTCGAGGATAGGCAGCGCCCCGTAGGGAAAGCTCTCCTTGCGGGCGGTGAAATCAGCGAAGTTCAGGCGTGCATCCTCGAAGGCGACGCCGCCAAGCTCGAAGGCAAGTCTGGCGACCTGGCCGCGGCTACCTTTGATGTCGAAATAACTGAGTCGCAATGTGGGCATGGACGCAGTGTAGTGCGCCTCGGAAAGCCTTGGCTATAGGAAGCGCGACCAGTCGAAGGTCTCGATGCGCGGCAACGCGCGCCCGATGTGCGCTTCGATGAGCTTGCGACTGTCCTCGCACAAAAGTCCGCTCTCGGTATCGATGGTCTTCACACTGCCCTGCGCGTCATTCATGAGGCAGCCGGGCGCCCCGCCGTGTGGCGCCCCCAAGACGTGGCCGATCTCGTGATTGACCGTCGAAATCATCCGGCGCTTCTGGGTGGCGCGATCGACTTTGCGAATCATGCGAAAGCTGGAGACCACCCCGGTGGTGCCCGCAATGGAACCGAGGCCGAGAATGCCCCAGTCTTTGACGCTGCCCTTGGTGGTGGAGATATCCACCGAGGTGATGCCAACGATGATGTCGCAGCGATCGCTTGGCAAGAGACTCTCCAGGTGCGCAAGCAAGAGCTCAGCCCGATAGCGCTTGCGCGGCTTGTAGTAGGCGGCACGAGGCAGCTTGCTGGCCGGCAGAAGCTCGGTGTGTGCTCCGTAGAGGTACTCGGCGCCTTGCCTGGCCAGCGCCAGAAGTTCCGAGTCGTAGCTGCCAAGCGGCGCGAAGCAAAAGCGCAACGGCTGGGGCGGCGCTGCGATGCGTTTGGCCTGCGCTTGCGATCCTGGGCCGAGCACCTGGCCTGCGAAGAAGAAGAAGAGCAAGACGGCCCCAGCGCGAACGAGTCGAGTCACCATAACAGCATGCCACGAAAGCGCTTCGGAACTAACGAAAGACTTGCCTGGCCCTCTCGGCCAGTCCGAGGGCGACGCTGGTCATTTCCTGACCGCCCAGGAGGCGCCCGGGGAATTGCCTCTCCAGTCGATGGCGAACGGCTGGTACGAAGGAGGAGCCGCCAGTGGTGAAGACACGCTGCACATCCGAAGGGCTCGCGTTGCTTCGCGTGAGTAGGTCGGCGATTACTTCGTCGATCTTGCCGAGGTCCTCGTCGATCCAGGTGTCGAAGGAGCTTCGCGCCAGCGGCATCTGAATTTCCAGGGGCGCATCGCGAAACTCGAAGGTCTCGGCGTCGACACTCGAAAGCGAAATCTTGGTGCGCTCGATGGCCTGGTGCAGTGGTAGGCCGAGGTCGTTCTCGACCAGATGAATGAAGCGCTCGATGCGCTCGGGCTCATCGGCTCCCTGGCACACGCGCTCCAAGAGCGCCATCGTCTTGCGCGACTTGAGGAAGGCCAGGTGGTGCCAGCGGCGCAAGCTCGAAAACAGACTGCGCGGCACCTCGGCTTCGCCGCCAAAGGCATCGCTGTAGTTCATGCCCTTGCCAAGCTCGGGGGCGACCAGAGAGTCGACGATGCAACCATCGAAGGTATCGCCGCCAATACCAATGCCGCCGGTGGCAAGGATTCGCGGCTCGCCCTTGCCTGGCGACACCTGCATCAGACAAAAGTCACTGGTGCCGCCTCCAAAGTCGGCGATGAGCACCAGCTCTTCCGTCGACACGCCCGCCCCGTACTTGGCCGCCGCCGCCGAAGGCTCGTTCTCGAACACGACGTTGACAAAGCCAGCCTGGGCCAGGCCTGCCCGCATACGCGCAATGGCCCTGTCATCGTCCTCTTCGCTCTCGGCGCCCCAGTAGCGGACCGGTCGACCGACCACCGCCGTGTCGCCGAGATCAAGGGGTGCGGCCGCCCGCATTTGTAAAAGGTAGGTAGAGACCAGGTCTTCCAGGCTGTAGTTGCGACTGAGAATCGAAGTCTTGCTGAACAGGCGGCTGGCCAGATGCGACTTGGCGCTTTGAATGAAACGCCCGTCGCCCCCGCTCTCGAGATAGCGACCGATGGCAAGGGCTCCCGCGCTCACTTGCGGCTGGCCGGCTCCGGCTTCGAAGTACAGCACCGTGCGCCAGGTCTCCGCCAGACTGCCATCTGGCTGCGGAAAGCCGATGAGCTGCGGCGGTCCCTGATCATCGGCAACGGCAATGGCGCTGTTGGTAGTGCCGAAATCAATCCCTACGTAGCGAGCCATGAGCACATGGTAACGGATATAAAAAAAACGAGGAGCCTGGCTTTCACCCTGCTCCTCGTTTGCGCCTCTAGGAGGCCTTAGCTGCTGGGAAGCGATTACTCGCTGTCAGCGCCGCCCTCGAGCTTGGCTGCACAACCCATCATTTTGGCCATGAGCTTGCCCATCTCTTCGGGCTTGTCTTTCATCAGTTTCTCCATGGCTTTGTCGTCGAGAGCTTTCTTTGCTTTCTCCTCGACTTTGTCGGCGCATGCTTTGTCCTTGCAGGCGCAAAGATCGTCGACGAAGCCTTCGACCTTAGCGAGGTCGCCACCACAGGCTCCCAGTCCAAAGATGCTCGAGAGTCCGAGCGCGAGAGCCGCCATTTTCAAATTTTTCATCGTATCACTCCGTATCAGGGGGTCAGTTGAGCGACAGAAGGTAGCCGCTCCGACCCGGGCGCGTCTATGTGTTCGTGGACATTTCGCTAGCGCTCTCGACTGGCCTCGGCAATCAGCGCGAGCATCGCGCAGGCCAGGACGAAGCGGGGCTCGCCAACCTCTGGATTTACCTGGACCTCGAACTCTCGGATGAAGAATCGAAAGATCTGCCGAATCCGCGCCGCCGGTCGGCCCCCCAGCACGATTTCGTGCCTGGAGGTGAGGATGGGGAACATGCGACGCAGGAGGGCCGCGCCGGTTTCTTCCATGTGGCCAATTTCGTCGCCAGCCGGGTTGAGGATCTTGAACTTGTCGCGAACCAAGGAGCGCAGGCCGCGCTTCTGAATCGTGCCGATGTGCTGCCCGCTCTCGAGATCGGTGACCTCATAGGCGAAGTTGATGGCGACCATTTGCCGGGTCTTGAAGCGCATGATCGGCTGCGATTTGGCTTCGTCGGCGTAGACGATGAACTCCTCGCGCAGTCGAAAGATCGGATGCTGCACCAGCATGATCATTTGACCATCCATCGTGTACACGCGGAAGGTTCTCTCGAAGACCGACCAGAACTTGCGGCGGATGAGGTAATGACTCTGGGTTTGCAGGCCTACACCCTGCACCTGCCTCACCAGCGCGCGTTCCATAGCTATCTCATAGCAGTTTTTTCAGCGCTACGAGTCTACGGGCGCGCAGCTCCAACGCACTTTCTGAATCTCCCAGCTCTCTTCACACACGCTGGCAGAAGCGTTGACCTCCCAGCGGTCCTTGGGATCCACGGTGGTGGAGCGCTTGCCCTTGTCGGCGATCTCCGACTTGTCATCGGTCGTGCAACTCACCTCCCACTCGATCGAACAGACGACAGCAAACTCACAGCTACTGGTGAGACTGAAGTCGACACTCTCCTGATCGTCGCCGAGCTTCTGCTTGAACTTCATGCACTGGCGAACACTGGCCTGCGATGCTTTCTTCTTGGGGCCAGGCCCTGGTTCAGCTTGCGCGTAGGAAGAGAGGGGGGAATGGTAGGGCATACTGGCAAGCAGGCAGGCGCAACCTACCCATGCCACCGTTGCTAGAAGACGCATTGCTTACTCCGGCAGATGTGGTGATGAAGCACGAGCACCCTGAAAAGGGGCGCGCCCTCGGCAACTCGCCGAGGAACTCATTGCTTCTTGTTGCTATGGACAGCGCGTCCTGCGCAAAGTTCCGCAAAGTTCACACGCCGGCCAAACATTTTTCAGCCAGCGCTTCCCCGAGCGTTAAGGACGAGCGTTGGGGACGAAGGTTAGGGACCGCTCCTGGTAGGACAACGCGGCACAAGGCGGTCGGTGCAGTCGGTGTCTGGGGGCCGCAGAAGTTTCCTTTCTGATTGGATAAATCGCGGGTTGGCCAAACTTCTTGGCCAAACTGGGCCCTATACATATTGGGCAGATGACCAGTTAAGTCGTTTTCCTCAATTGTAAAGCAGAGTACTCTCTGAGTAGCGTCTCCCGGCGCATGGACCCGAAATGACCGCGCCCCCCTTGCCTCCTCGCGAAGAACCGCTCAAGTGCGATGATGTGGTGCTCGATCGCTACCGGGTCGAGGAGAGGCTGACGGCTGGCGGGCACAGCGTGGTCTATCGCGGGGTCGATGAGCGGCTGGAACGGCCGGTCTGTATCAAAGCCTTCCACGGGCTTGCCGAGGACCAGGGCATCCTGGCCACCGTGCTCGAGCATTTCATCCAGGAAGCCTTCGCGCTTTCAAAGCTCACTCATCCCAACACCCTGCGCATTTACGACTTTGGCCACCTGCAGCTAGCTGGCGAGCTGGGCGTTCCGGTGCAGGTCTCGGAGTACATGGGTGGTGGCACGCTGGGATCGATCGTGCGCGCGGAAGGCCCGCTGCCTGCCGATGAAGCGCTGGCGATCATCTGCAAACTTGGCGACGCACTCAGCGAAGCCCACCGCAACGGCATCGTTCACCGCGATATCAAGCCGCAGAACATTCTCTTCACGGGCGGGCCAGGTCGCGAACCCAAGCTTGCTGACTTTGGCATCGCCAAGTCGGCCATGATTGGCAACGTTCACAACCAGGCCAACGAGACGCGTGTCATCGCCGGCTTTCCCCTGGCCATGTACTCGCGCAGCTGGGCCGCCCCCGAGCAGCTCTCCGGTGAGGAGGCAACGGTCTCTGCCGATATCTTCTCGCTCGCCCTCGTTGCCATCTTCGCTCTGACCGGCAAGGCCATCTGCACCGCCGCTTCCGCACGAGAAGGCTACGAGCTGCGCAGGGACCTTAGTGGTGCGGTGAAGGACAGCTTTGCCGGCCTGGCGATTTCACCGCAGATTGTCAACGTGCTCGATCGCGCCTGTCGCTTCGACAAGAAAGCCCGACCGGGAAGCGTAGAAGAGTTCGTAAGAACTCTTCGGGAAGCGCACGAGGCACCGCTGCCGGCGAGTGCCCATTCGCCTGCTGCTGGCCCTCACACGACCTCACGCGCTGGCTCGGCCCCCTTGCACCTGCATCGCAAAGGCTCGGCCTGGCAGGTGGCCCAGTTCCAGGCCCACGCCGAAGGCACCGACACCACAGGCGTCATAACCGTGCCTGACGAAAAGCGTGTTGCAGAAGCAATCAACCCCGCCCCGAGCCTGGCGCTGCGCGCTGCTCCCAGCCATCGCGGACCAAGCATAGCGCTGAGCAGGCGCCATCCCAAACAGGTCGTCGGCTCGCGAGCCTGTGAATTCATCGAGCTCGGTGAGGGCGCGGTCCTCTTGCACATTGGCGCCACGCGCGTGCAGATCAACACCACGCCAAACCCT
>JAHEAK010000143.1 GCA_024642805.1 Kofleriaceae bacterium
CAGCGCCGAAGCGGGTGCCCCTTTGTCTTCGATCGAGTATTGCGTCTGCGCGCGGGCCATACCACTGGCCGGTAGGCCTTCCGGGCCGTCACCGCCCACGATCAGGAAGGCCGCGATGGCGTTTAGTCGATCGGAGCGCAAGATGCCTTGCGTGACCAGGGTCGAGGGATCCTGGATGCGACCGACTTCCGCGCGGTAGGCCAGGATTGCGTCGACCTCGGCGTAGGTCAAGTTGGGCAGCTGGTAGAGCAAGCCACGGCTGGCGCTGTTGAGATCCACACCGCGCTGCAAGAGTTCGACCAGGGTGTCGAAGGTCTCGTCGCCGATCACGTTGGCGACCTTCAGGTCGTACAAGTCTTCTTCGGAGTCGATGTCGATGAAGTCTTCGTACTGATTGGCGCGCGCGATGGCCGGAAGAGCGAGGCTTCCCGTGAGCACGAGGCCAGCGAGGAGCAGTGAACGAGGACGAGTGCGGAATGTAGAGTTGTGCATGTTGAACTGGGCTTGCGCGTTGTCGCGGCCGGGGCCTTAGCAGGGGGTCGTGTCGCAAAGGCCCCACAGGCCTTTATCGGCTTGTTTGGCCAGGCTCTCGAGACTCTCGAATTCGTCTTTGCGCTCGGAACCGTTGGGCGGGATGTAGAGCACGCAGGCATAGCCGCGCTCGATCATGAGCGTGTTGATCTCGCGATCGCCAACCGAGACGTAGGCCAGCAGTCGGTCGTAGCGGTCGGTGCATTCGGTGTCGTAGCGCAAGGTGATTTCCTTGCCCAAAACCAGATCGGTGTTGAGCTGCTTGGCCTCGAGGCCATAGCACTCGACGCCGCCACTGACCTCGGGGGTGTCGATCATCAGGTAGCGGATCTTCTCGCCGGTCTCGAGCTCGATGGTGTCGCCATCGAGAACGCGCGCCACGACCCCGCTAGTGGGACCGCAGCGATCGGCGCTGTTCTGGCAGGCGGCGGCCCCGGTGCTCAGGAGTGCCAGCGCCAGCCAAGCCGCTCTGTACCTGCTTATGGGCACAGAGGGTTTGCCAGGCCAGGAGTTCCGATGTCGCCAGCACCAAAGGCGGTGGTGCTATTGCACCTGGTGCCCGCGCTGTCGATCTGTCGCGAGATGCCCGAGGCTGTCTCCGAGCCCTGGTACTGCACGACATCGAGCAGCTGGTTGCCGATGGCGACGAAGATGGTGAAGGTGGTGGCAGCCGTCTGACCGAGACTGATCGTCGTGGCGAAGATGTTGGTGGTCGGCAATCCACCGTTGATGGCGGTATCGGTCTTGCGGGCGAAGACCACGTAGGTGTCGGCATCAACAGAGACGCACTCGACGGAATCGAGGGTGTCGGAGACGACGAGTGCGGGGTCGGCAACTTTGCCAAGCTGCAGACCGTTGAGATCGGCGGCCGCTGCGAAGTGAACTTCGAAGTACTCACCATTGGTGTCACTGACCGCAGCCGGGTTGGCCATGAATTCGGTGATCGTCACGTCGTCGGCAAGAGGGGCCACCGTCGGACGTAGCGTCCCGCCATCCATGCACATGCCACTGGTGTCGCAGGGCAGGTTGGCGGCGCCAGGCGTGCCCAGATCGCCAGCTCCGTAGGGAGACTTAGCAGGGCACCAGTTGGCCTCGTCGTCGTTGGCGCTCGCCGTCGAGGAGCCAGGGTCGAGCGAGGTCGACTTGCCTGGCTTGGAGCTGGTCCAGGTCACCGTGTCGATGACGGTGTCGCCAATGCCCACGAAGAGCGAGGAGCCGCCGTTGGCGAGACCGAAGCTGAAAGTGTAGTTGGGGGTTGGCAGGCCGCCATTGACCAGCTCGTCGGAGGAGCGAGCAAAGAGCAAGTGATCGCCGGTGCTCACCTTGACGCAATCGGTGTCGACGACGTTGAGCTTGGGTGCCGTGGGTACGTTGCCGGCGACCAGTCCGTTGAGATCGAAGTTGCCGGTTGCGACAAGCTCGAACCACTCGCCGACCTCATCACCGACTGCGGAAGAGTCGGCCATGAACTCGGTGATCACGAGATCGCCAACGGCGGGCTGAATGACCTCACGCTCGCTGCCGCCATCGAGACAGGTGGTTTGCACCACGATGGAGCAGGGCTCGTTCTTGACGCCTGGTGAGCCAAAGGAGGCCGTGGCGAACTCCGTCGTGGCGTTACAGAAGTTTTCTGGGCTGTCGTTGGCTAGAAAGTCAGGCGTGAGATTGCCGTCCAATCCTTCGGAGTGACCACTCACCGCCTCGCCGTAGAAGATCTGGTCGACTTCAACATCCTCGCAGACCAGGCGCAGCTGGCCGCCGCTATTGGTCATGACGCCCAGATCCGCACCGTAGCCGTAGCCGATGTAGGGCGCGCGAAACTCGGGCAAGACGCCACCGAGAGCCATGTACTGGCCAGGCTCGATGATGGTCTCCTTCATGGCGTGGGTCTTGACCTTGGTGCCATCGACAGCCGACTTCTCGAGCACCAGGCCGGTCAGATCGATCGCCGCGCTAGTGGCGTTGTAGATCTCGAAGTACTCGTTGCCCTCATCGTCACCCTCGGGGTTGGCCATGACCTCGGTGATGACGAGATCGCCAGCGAGAAGATTGGCGCCGCAGGGTACGTCGCCATCGATCGGCCCGTTGTCACTGGGCCCACAGCCGACAAAGACAAAAGCGCTGAGAGTGGCTAAGAGTGACAGTCGATTCATTCAGGTGACCTTTGTGCGGAGAGTGAGTAAGCAGTGGAGCGGGCGGGCGCTAATGACCGGCAGTGGCAAGCGGTTCGTCGTGAGAGCCAGGTTTCACGGAGCCGGCTTGTTTGCCTGGCTCGGCCTTGGTCTTCACATCGCCGTTCTTGGGATCGAGCGCGTTGGGATCCACGGGCACGGGCTCGGCCTCCTCGGGAGGTGCCGGAGGGCCCTTGGCGCCGCGTACCTGCGAGGGCAGGCTTACCAGAATTTGTAGTACCTGCTTTTTGTTGTACTTGTTGGTGTACTTGTTGACCACGCCAGTGACAGCCACAAACTCGCCCTTGTAGCTGGCGATCTGCGAGGAGGCGAAGACATCGGCGTCGAAGAAGACCGCGGGAAAGTCGTTGAAGAGGCGGCGACTGAGCGACACCGTGCTCGGACCTTTGTCGCCGTAGCGGACATCACCTACAGTGGCCAGGATGGTCACTTCTTGGCCGAGCTTCTCTTCCAGGGTGCGCATGGCATCCCAGTTGGTGAGCACGATGTAGTTGTCCTTCTTGGCGGCCTCGCGTTCAAAGGCCAGGATGAACTCGGCGCGCCCGTCCCACCAGGCCTTGCGCTCGGGATAGTCGGGATAGCACTGGCAGCCCGGCTTCCAGATGCCCAGTTGCTTGTCCTGGGCCTCTTTCTCGGCGGCGACGAAGTCATCGTGAAAGCGTCGCGAGTAACCGTACTTGCTGAAGTAGGGCGTCATGCCAGCACGCACGGCCTCGACGTTGTAGTTGACCCACACGCCATTTTTCTTGGCAAAGACGTAGGCCAGGTAGCGGCCATAGCGACCGCGAATCTCCTTGGGATGATCGCGCTCCAGACGCACGAAGGTGGCACCCTCGAAGAACTTCTTGGCGAACTTCTTAGCGTCCTCACCCAGTGGCGTGGCTGCCTTGACCGGTCGGTCTCTGTCACCGCGCTTCTCACGCAGGTACTGATCGAAGTCTGCATCCGAGGCGCGACGATCCATATCGCTCTTGTAGGTCTCCTCGGTATCGATGGCGAGCAGACGCAAGCTCGTGGCCAGGCCATTGACCTTGATCGTGTCGCCATCGATGATGGCCTTGGCGGCTAGACGAAACTCGCCGATGACCAGGCCAGGAGATTCCAGCTGGGCGAGCGCGGCTTGCGCCTGTTTGCGATCGTAGCGCTGTGCCCGCTTGGATGGACCGCCACAGCTGGCCAGGACGCCCAGTAGCGCCAGACCGAGGGCGACGCGCATAGCTCTTACTCTGGGCATACGGGATTCTCTTCCTGCGGCGTGCCGCGGATTCCAAGCGTGGGCGTGTTGTCGTCTTCGCGATCGTCAACGCACCAGTTGAGCTCGACGTCGTTGGCATCTGCGCTCGGTGGGTTGATAGCGCCGCTCAGCTGCAGGCTGCCGCGCGTCGGTAGATTTCGGTACACGGTTAAGTCGACCTGCTCGCCACAGGAGCGAATCTCAACGGCCGCGCTATCGAAGAGTTTCTTGTCGATGTCGCTGATGTAACCGTAGTCAACGTAGTCCGGCTCGTTGCCGCCAGGCTGCTGACCGAAGACCGCATAGCCCTCGGGCTCGATGAGCACGCGATCGCGCACCAAGAGCTTCTCCGCCGAAGAGCCGTCGAGCTTGGTGAGCCTGACCTCGAGTCCACTAAGATCGATGGTTCGCCCACTGGCATTGAAGACTTCGATCCATTCGCCGTAGCGATCTTCACCCGTCTGCGGCCCATGCACTTCGGTGAGCACCAGATCGCCGGCTTGCAAATCGGGACAGGGAATGTCGAGGGGATCGTGGGCGCAGCCGGCGATCGCCAGGCCGGCCAGAAGCGTGAACAGAGCCTTGGAGTTGTAAAGCACCTGACCCAAATGTAGCGAATCTTGACCGTCTATGGATATGCGATCTCCTTGACCAATGACCTGCCATGGACTAGCTATGCGCCGTGCAGATCGGCAGCGATGCGTCACACATTGGCGAGCTCGCAGCCCTGGGCACGGCGAGCTGTTGGGTCGTGACCTCTCTGGCATTCGCCCGAGCGGGCCAACGAATTGGCTCGCTTAGCGTGAACATCATTCGGCTGGCCATGGCCGCACCCATGCTCGGAGTGGTGACGCTGCTTCTGCGCGGGCACTTTCTACCGGATGACGCATCTTCACAGGCCTGGATATGGCTCTCTCTGTCCGGGATTATTGGTTTCGTCTTCGGTGACATGTGTCTCTTTCGGGCCTTCCTTTTGATCGGGCCGCGCCTCTCGAGTCTGATCATGGCCACCGCTCCGCTGATGACGGCCCTGATCGGTTTTGCCGTTCTCGGCGAGGGGCTAGGCCTTTTCGCTCTCGGCGGCATGGCTCTGACCATCGGCGGCGTGGCCTGGGCGGTGCTCGATCGCAGGGCGCGCGCGCCGGCCGAGCCTGGTCATCGGCAACTCGGGGTGCTCTTGGCGCTTGGCGGCGCGCTTGGGCAGGCCGGCGGACTCGTGCTCTCGAAGTACGGGATGGGTGAGTACGACGCTTTCGCCGCCACGCACATTCGCGTGATGGCCGCACTGGTCGGTTGGTTGCTCGTCTTCGTCGTCACCAACAACTGGAAGGCGCTCGCGCGCGGTCTTCGCGATGGACCTGCGCTGCGCCTGATGGGCATTGGCGCTTTCTTTGGCCCGGTCGCAGGCGTGGGCCTCTCACTCTTTGCCGTACAGCGCAGCAACGCGGGCGTCGCCGCTAGCATCATGTCGATTACGCCCATCTTGCTGATACCGATCAGCGTCATCTTCCTGCGCGAGCGCGTTGGTCTGGGCGGCGTGCTCGGTGCTCTCATCGCGGTGAGTGGTGTCGTTGTACTCTTCCTGCGATGAGTGCCAAACCGCGCATCGCTGTGTCGTCCTGCCTCTTGGGCGAGCCCGTGCGCTACGACGGCGCTCGCAAGCGCGTGGACTGGATCGCTTTCGAGTTGCCGCTCTTGGCAGATCTCATCCCTGTGTGCCCTGAAGTGGGCGCCGGCATGGGCGTCCCGCGGCCAGCCATTCGCGTGGTTCGCGACGACGCGCGCTTTCGTCTGCGCATCGTTGAGAGCGGCGACGAGACCGGCGTCGAGAGTGGCGACACGATCGGCGGCGATGTCACTCACGCCTTCGATGTCTTCGCCGACGCAGAGATTGTTCGCCTGCGCGCGCTGCACATCGACGGCTATCTCTTCAAGGCGCGCTCGCCAAGCTGCGGTCTCATCGACACCCCGCATTTTTCTGGTGCGAGGCTAAATGCGGCAGAGCTTGGCATTGGTGCAGGTTTGTGGGCTGCTCGCATACGCGCGGAATTCCCAGCGATCGCCCTCGCCGACGAAGGCGAGCTCCGTGAGCAAATCGGTCGAGAGCGCTTTGTAAACGCAGCGCTTTCGCATTTGCGCGCCCGCACGCAGCCCTAACGCCCTGCCGACCATGGGTACGGATCTCGAGCTTGCCAAGTGGGCAGGGCACGTCATGCTTTAGGTAGCAGTTAGGAGAAGTCACATGGCAAAGGAAGCTCGATTTCAGTCAGGTCAGGTCATTCGGCATCGCAAGTATGGATACCGTGGCGTGGTCGTGAGCGTCGATGAACACTTCGCAGGCAGTGATGAGTGGTACGAGAGCGTTGCCTTGTCCCGTCCCGCCAAGGACCGGCCCTGGTACCACGTGCTCGTCGACGACTCGACTTGCGAGACCTACGTGGCCGAGAGACACCTGATGCGCGATCCCAGCCAGGCCCCGGTCGAGCATCCCCTAATCGGTGTGTTTTGGGACGAGTTCGACGCCGGTCAGTACCTGCGCACGCGCCTCATGAATTAGCGATATGAATTGGCGATCCGTGGTCGATTGCCCGGGCGCCGCTCTGACGGGCGCGTGTTGCTGACTTATGCTGCGGCGCATGGCGTCGTTCCAAGAGAGTGTCGATTCCCACTTCCCAGGAGCACTTCCCGAGGAAGACTTCCTGCGTCGCTCGTATCGGGCGCTTGAGCAGCACGGTTTCACCGACGACAATGCCATTGCTTGCGTGGGCGTGTGTCGTGACGAGTTGTGTCGTTCCCTGGTCTGGGCTGCGCGCGATGTCTGGGGCGAGGCCTTCAACTTCTCGAGCCTTGGCGGCATGCTCACCCTCGGCACTGCGGGATTTACCGCTGCGCACTATCACGCGCCCATCGTCAACGGCCGCGAGCGCTACGTGTACATCGTCATGCCGCACATTGGCATCGCCGAAGATGGCGAGCTCGGCAAGTGTCTGCGATCGGGGCGGCACGGTTCCTCGGTGGCCTGCGGCGCTCTCACCTCTGTGCTCAACGAGGTCACTTCCGGCAAACTCAAGCTCGGCCTGGATCCCGACAACACCGAGTACAGCGTGCTCAAGCAGCACCTGGCACCCAAGCTCATCGGCAAGGTGGTCAGCGACATTGGCACGCTGACGCACCTCACCTCGCGACTGATTCACACCGAGCTAGAGCGCATGATCGAGCTGACCGTCGACCCGGCGGTCGCGGACTACGCAGTGTTCACCGGCGTGCAGATTCACATGCCTGTCGAAGGATCGCTGGTCTGGCTCAACCAGAAGTACGCGGTGGTTCGCGGCGAGCGGCGCGATCTGAGTTTCTAGGTCGACGCTGGTCCTGGGCTCGCGCGTGCAAAGCGTGCGCTAGTCGTGATTGTCGACGGTGGGCGGCACGACAGTGGGCGGCACGATGGTCGCACTCGCGTGGAGTGGGTGCGCTAGTCGTGATTGTCGACGGTGGGCGGCACGATGGTGGCACTCGCTTGCAGAGCCAGCGCTTCCGGGTGCCTTTGATAGTGCGCGCGCACCGCGTCGGCGAGATCGGCTCTGACCGACTCGGAGACATCGCTTGGCGAGCCTTCCGGCAAGCAGGCAACGATATCCGCCAAGAGCGCGTCTTGGGGCGCAATCATCAGCTCTTGCCACGAGGACAGTAAATCGCGATCGACCTGCGCAGGCAGCGAGCCCATGATGCCGACGTCGTTTTGATCGTGAACCAAGAGACCCGAGGTGGTTCCGCGATCGAGGGTCAGGACCTGAAAGAGGTAGACGGTGTGATAGGCCAGCTGCGCGGCTCGCTGCTCTTTGGTGGGGGCGAGGCCCTTGGCCAGCGCTGCCGCGAAGATGTCGACGTAGCTCTGCATGGCCGCCTTGCCGATTTGCCGCGCCATCTCGGTATCGCGCGCGAAGTCGCCGCTGTGAAAACTCTCCAGGTAGAAGTGCGTTACTCCGCGGTGTCGATCGAGGGCCGGAATGTAGAAGTAGCGAGCGCCTTCCCGTGCGGCTTCCTGGTGGTGATCGGGACAGGCGATGCGCAGCGCCTGTGCGAAGCTATTGGTGGCCTGGGGATCCTCGATGCTCGGGTTGAGGTCCGCCATGATGCGATAGTAGCCGCTGCCATCGCGCATCTCGGTCCAGCTAATGTGCATGTGTACCGAAGGTGCCAGGGGATGCTGCGGATGGATGATCGTCGACAGCGCGTCGGCAGAGCGAAGTCTCTTGTCAGGCAGCTCGTCGTAGTGCACGCCGCTTACATTGATGGCGGCGCGATTGAAGACGGCATTGGAGGCGGAGACGTAGCGATGACCGCCGCCGTGCAGACCGCCGTCGCGCAGCCATTCGATGCGCTCGAGCGTGGCTGGACCACCGTTGGCAGCGCTCAGCGCACAGAGTTTGTCTGCGAAGAACTCTTGCAGCTCTTCGACCAGCGCTCGGGCCGTGGTTGCATTGGCAGACTTGGCATAGGTGCGGCTCACGCCCTGAGAATAAGCGCTGGCATCGGAGTCGGCGCAACCGTGAGTAGCCTTCGGTGTCTCCGCCGTAGATTCCGACGCCAATAGGTCTATTTCATTGTTATTTTGCCCGCGGTGAATCCTTGCTGGCGCAGCTGCGTCAGAGAGAATAGAACCAGGAGATTGCTCATGTTCACTAGCCACTTCATGCTTTTTCTCTCTCTGATGCGCGGCGACGCTGCGCTCGCCGAGCCAGTGCCCGCGACTCCGATCGTTGTCCAACAAAAGACGCATCGCCCTCGCAAGCTGGTTTCGCCAGCGCCCTTGGCTAGCGCCCTGCAGCCCGAGGCGGAGACGCCCGTACCAGCGCCGCTTGCGCTGAGCATCCAGGCGCAGCCCGCGCTGCAAGTCGCTGTCGCTCCAAGCGCCGCAGAGGTCGTCGGCAAAGTGCAAGACTTCTACGTGCAGACCAAGAGCTTCACCGCTTCGTTTCAGCAGACCGTGACCAACCAGACCTTCAACAAGATCAAACCCAAGGTCTCCAAGGGCAAGGTCTACATCCTCAAGCCGGGCAAGATGCGTTGGGACTACCTCAACGAGAGCTACAAGAGTGCCCCCGATCCCAAGGTCAGCAAGTCGTTCATTTCCGACTCCAAGCACCTGTGGGCCGTCATGCACAAGAACAAGCAGTATTACAAAGAGGATCTCGAGGGCAGCACCCTACCAGTGGCCCTCAGCTTCTTGATGGGTACCGGCGATCTCAACAAAGACTTCAACGTTGAGCTCGACACCCCTGGCAAGTACGGAAGCAAAGAAGACCTGCTCTTGTTGCTCACGCCCAAGACGCCCTCGGCTCGCTACAAGAAGCTCTGGCTGGTAGTGGACCGCGCTGACTACTCGGTCAAGCAGAGCGTCGTGCTCAACTCCAAGGGAGACACCAACTCGATTCGCTTTTCTGGGGTCAAGACCAACGACGGTAAGCTCAAGGCTGGTCACTTCATCTTCAACGCCAAGGCCCACAAGGACTTCAAGTTGATCAAAGCACCCGAAGCTCCCGCTCCCGAAGGGCCCTGAGTCCTACGCTGTCATCAGCAAGCAGACCCAGGGCTGTTGCCAAAGGCAGCATGCATGACTCGAAAGCGGCGCGTCCTTCATCGGCGCGCCGCTTTTTCGTTTGCTAGGCTAGGCGCAGTATGAACTGGACACTGCAAGCTCACGATCGCTTCCGAGGGGCCAAGGGGCCCGTCGTACTGGCTATTCTCGACGGCGTCGGAGAGGGCCTTGGCGACGAGAGCGACGCGGTCAAACGCGCGCATACCCCCGTTCTCGATAGTCTGCACGCGCCAGGCCTGTATCGCTCGCTGGCTGCGCACGGCACCTTCGTCGGCTTGCCATCGAACGAAGACATGGGCAACAGCGAGGTCGGGCACAACGCACTTGGCTGCGGCGTCATCCACAATCAGGGCGCGTCCCTGGTTGGCAAGGCCATCGCATCGCGAACTCTCTACGCGGGC
>JAHEAK010000144.1 GCA_024642805.1 Kofleriaceae bacterium
CGCGCTCAGTGCGGAAACCAACGACGTACTCGGCAACTACGAGTGGCCTGGCAATGTTCGCGAGCTCGAGAATGCCATGCAGCACGCCCTCACCCTGGCCAGGGACGGCATCGTCACGCCCCAGGACTTGCCCTCGCGCATTCGCACAGCCAGCCACAAGCCAGTCAAAGCCGGGCTCATCTTCGATGAGAATCAAGACGATGAGCAACTCGCCTGGTGCGATGACATCGGATTCATGGAAGCACGGCAAACCATGCAAGAGCGCTTCGAAAAGGCCTACCTGACCCGATTGCTGCGTAGGACCGGGGGCAACATCTCGGAGTCTGCGCGTCGGACTGGGCTCGATCGCTCGAACTTGCGGCGTGCTCTCGCCCGTAACGGAGTTCGGTCCGAGGACTTCATCGTCAACGACGACGAGTAGTCTCGCTCGCTAGGTGGTGGCGCTCCGCTAGTGTCTTTCCGCCGCGCCGTGAGCGACCGCCGCCCACAAGCGCGTTCGCAAATGCTCGAAGACCTGTGCCTGCGACCAATTCTGGGCGTCTCCGTCAGCACGGGTCACCGCCAGGAATTCGCGATACAGATCGCTATCCTTCATATGTAGGCAGGAAAGGGATAGCGTCGTCCCGCACTGACAGTTGACCATCGACAAGATGTTCATGGGCTCCACGTCGACATCCAGATTCTGCAGGCCTTTGATGGGAGTGCAGAGCCGCACATAGTCATCGAAGCCAGCAAACTCGAGCGAACAGGTCGAACAGCGTCGTGGGAATTGCCCCTTGCAAAACTCATGGAGAACTTCCAGGAACTGCTCAGCCCTGAGTACGAGCGGCGTGTTGTCGGGCGTTGGTTCATTCGCAGCCGAAGGCCCAGGAGCAGAGACGCCATCGAGGAGCCGCGCTTGTGGATCGGAAACTCTCTGTGAACGCAGAGGCATGGCAGTGGGAATCAGTGCTTTGGGAAAGCGAATGGTGAAGGTGGTGCGATTGTCGGCCGAATGGGCGCTGATACTGCCTCCGTGGGCCTCACAGGCCATACGACAGAAGAACAGGCCCATGCCGCGCATGGCCTGGCCATCGACACCCGTTCGGTATTTTTCGAAGAGAGTTGGCAAGAGCGACTTGGGAATCTGCGAGCCACAGTTGCAGACGGAGATGACAAGCTCCGTGCTCTGGTCAGAGGGTGGCGTGGTCACCTTGAGTTGCACGGAGCCCGTCTTGCCCGCGTAGCGCAGGGCGTTGCCGACCAGGTTGTGCAAGGTGCGCTCTAACAGGACGCTGTCCACCTCGGCATAAAGACCCTCCGCACACTCGACGGAGATGCTGGGATTGCCGTTGCCGTCATGGGGTTCGTGGGCCTCCGCAACCGAGCGCAAAAGAGAAGCGATATCGCACGTGCTTCGGATGGGAGAGAGAACACCGTCCTCAAAACGTGCGATATCGACGAAGTTGTTGGAAAGGACCGAGATCCGTTTCAATGCTCGTTCTGAGGCCCGCAAGGCATCGCGCTGGTCCTCATTGTGTGTTGCCGTGTCTCGGAGGTACTGAAGATTTGCCAGGGTGATGGCGATGCCGTTGTTGATGTCGTGGGCCAATAGCGAGGAGGCCTCGGAATTGAAGAGCTGCATGCGTTCAGCCCTGAGCTTGCCTTCGATAGCGTCCCGGGTCGCAATCTGGGTACGGTGAGCTGCCAGGAGTTTCTTGAGAAGCTCGGGGACGTCGACAGGTTTGGAAATGAAGTCGTCAGCGCCGGCATCGAAGGCTTTGACTTTTTGCTCCAGAGACGACTGTCCGCTCAGAACTGCGGTGTGGATCGTGGTGCCAAGGGTTGCGCGAAGCTGCGCGAGTACTTCAAAGCCGGTCATGCCCGGCAAGCCGAGATCCACGATGGCAAGTTCCGGGCTGTGCTGGCTGGCAAGGTACACCGCCTCGTTGCCATTGCTGGCCTCGAAGACCACGTAGCCCTTGCGAGCTAGCACGCGGCCCAGTGCAGTGCGCAAACCACGATCATCGTCGACGAGCAAAACCCTGGGCTGCTCATCTGCTGGGACCATTGCACGAACGTACATGGCCCTACTTCCTGTGGGTACGACGGGACATCTAGTGGACTACGCGTTCGTGCTAATGCGAAACGCGAGCCATGTCCTCGGCCTCCAAGAGGCGTCCTAACCCCTGAATTGTAGGACCGCGCAAGGGTCGAAGGGCTGGCCATTAGCCGCTACATGGTGCAGCAATGATGGTGCTGGCCAGCACCTGGTGCGGGTCAGCCTCATGCTCAAGGCACGCACACTCGCGCAGCTCATGCGACATGAAAAACTTCCTAACGACCTGAGGGTCGCTGGGGCGCATGTCAATCAGGATTCGTTCAAGACGCGCAAGAAGGCGGCGAGCATGGCCTCCGCATCTTGGGTTGCGCCGCTCATGTTGGACTGCAAATCTTTCAGCTCGTCGAGGGACGCTCGGGCCGCCTGGCTCTCCCCCCGGTCCATGTGCTCCAGGGCCTGCCCGGTCAAGAAGTCTGCGGAATAGAGCTCGAGTGAGAGCGCGGCGATGGGACTGCGCAGGTCGTGGCAAAGCTCGTGAATAAAGCGCGCGAAGATTTCCTGTCCGCCATGTTGGCGCAGCAGAGCCAGGACTTCGCGCATGCGTTCGATGCACTTTGGTTGCGTGCTTTGGGCTTCCACTGGTTGGGTTTCCAATCGTAAGGCTTCCACTGGTTGGGTTTCCATTCTTTGGGCTTGTCAGGTGGTAGGGGCGACGAGGGACTCGCTCACAAGTTCTCGAGGAAGAGCCAGCCGACACTGGTGAAGGCACAGCACATGAGGGTCGCACCCGTCGTCATCAAGACGCGCCGCTTCATGACGAGGCGAGCATAGGCCTGGCGGGTTGCCTGCCAGGCTTCGCAGGCCTGAGCCACATCGGGCCGCGCTTCCAATTGGATTCGCTCGGGCAGGTCGCGAGTGTCGGGCTCGACGGCCCGGTGCTTGCCGCTTGGCGGAGAGAAGACTGGATATGTGCTTGGCATTGCCATGGCTAGGCCTCCTGGTCCGAGGTCTGAACAGGCATGGAAGCGCCAGGATTTGCGCTCCTGAGTGCGAGATTGAGAACACCTCTTAGGTCCACGCGATCCCACGGCTTGAGGAGGAACTTGTGGACGGCTCCCTCATTGAGGGCACGCAAGGCCAGGGTGAGGTCGGAACGACCCGTGAGTAGGATGCGTACAACGTTGGGACGTGACAGGCGCACTTGCTGCAAGAGATCGAGTCCCTTCATCTGGGGCATGTCATGATCGCTGATGATCACATCGATTGAAGTCGTTTTGAGCAGGGCGAGAGCCTCCTGTGGGCTCCTCGCGGTATGGATGTCCAACCCTACTCCTCGCAGTGTTCTCTTCAGGGACACGAGGATCTCGGGTTCGTCGTCAACGAGTAGCACATTGTAGACTTGGTTCATGACCAGGGTGATTGCCAGAGCTGTGCCAAGCATATTGCCCCGCTCCGCCACGAGGGCACTCCGGTGCGAAGGGCGCTAAAGAGGTCAGATCTCAGCAATTCACGACGCACCCATGTCGTACACCTGCGCGACCAACACCTGGTGCGTTTGCGCCCCGGGGTCGTATCCGCCGCACCAGTGCACGCGCTCCGCAGGGATCAAGCAGGGCGCAAGCTAGGCGCAAGCTAGCTCCTTCGTCTTTGTAATGAGGCGCAAGCTAGCTCCCGCCGTGCAGCAACGTGGAGTGCAAGCTACCTGGTGCGCGCCCGCACCACCGGGTCGACCGGATCGCTCGATTCGAGTGCTCTTGAGCTTGGTCGTCGCTCTGTACTGAGGACATCACTATGTTTATGACCAGAGTCGGCGTGATCCTGGCTGGCCCGCTTTTGGCAATGAAGTCCTGCAGACCGACAAGGACTGCTCATGACGACCTCCAGGAGCCCGCGATGAACGCATCACAACCAAACTCATTTGCTTCCACAGGCGTGAGCCAGAGCGAGTCGATTCTCATCGTCGATGACGATGCGAACATGCGAATGGCTTTGTGTCGACTCCTGCAGTTGAACGGATACCGCGTGTACGAGGCTTCCAATGGGCAAGACGCTCTAAGCTTGGCGGCACAACACTATCCCGGCATCGCCATCGTCGATCTCGGGCTGCCAGGCATCAGCGGTTATGAAGTGCTGTCGAGCTTGCGCGCAAACTTTGGTGCCAGCATTCACACGGCCGTGGTCAGCGGCCAAACCGGGCCAGAGAGTCGCATGGCTGCTTTTGATGCCGGCGCCGACGACTTCATCGCCAAGCCCGTCGACCTCGCCGAGCTTGCCAAGAAACTGCGAGCGGCTCAACGGACCCAAGCTGCTACCCGCAATGCGCTGATTGCCAGGGAGAGGGCCGAGCGGCTTCAGCTCTTCAATTCCGAGGCATCCTCGCTGCTCGCCCACGACATCAATAACGGCATCGCCATTTCCATCGCAAACATTCAATACGTTCGCGATACCTGCCCATGCGACGAGGATCAGCTCGACGCCCTGGTGTCCTCCGAGAAGGCTCTACGACGCATCGCCATGCTCACGACCAACTTCGTCGACGTATCCAGGTTTGAAGACGGCGTCTTGACTCCAAATCGCAGTGACGTCGATCTCCATTCCCTCATGGCTGCCACGGTCAACGTGCACGAACCGCGCTCCAAGGACGGCGGCAAGCTCATCGAGATCGACTGCCACGTCGGGCTGATTGCCAACGTGGACGGGGTTCTCCTCGAGCGTGTCCTGCACAACTTGCTCGGTAATGCAGTCCGCTACACCGGTAGTGGCGGCGCGATCCGGCTGCATGTGGAACCTACCAACGACGGCTCGAATGAACTGGTACTCAAGCTCTCCAACAGTGGAATGGAAATCCCAAATCAGCTTCTGCCAGTGCTGTTTGAGAAATATCGCAAGGGTGCTGACGGCAAGTCCATGCGCGGGATGGGCCTGTATTTCTGCCGTATGGCCTGCGAGGCCCACGGCGGCAGTATTGCGGTCACCTCCGCCAATGGCTGGACGACCTTCGAGATCCGAATCCCAGGTGCCTTGCGCGGTCTCAGCAACTAGCGGTCCCAGACCTGTCACCTGTTAGTACCTGCAAGCGCAGCTCGTCCTCATGACGAGCTGCGTTTCTGCATTTCGGCGCTCCACGTGGAAGAGCGAATGAACAGAGCCATCAACAAAAGCCATCAACAATGCAATGAGGAACCCATGAGTCGGCGCTGCACCAGAGCAAAAGACCATGTGCTTGCGATCGAGGTCCACAACTTCAGCGATCTAGAAGGTTGATCCTGCCACTGCTCGTTGGCCTCACTTTCGCAATGAGCTAGTTCATGATCAAGTCGACAACTACGCTCTCTCTCGCGCTCCTTAGCACGTTGTTGTTGTTCGCGTGCGCTCCCCTCAATGCAGTTCGTATTCAAGAAGAGAAGACGCAGAGGATTGATCTCGGCAACGAGATTCTCTTTGCGGCTGCCATCGAGTTCGTCGAGGCCCAAGGTTGGGAAGTCGACTCCTCCGACCCGGGACTGGGCGTGCTCGAAGCTCTCGGTCCGGTCGACGATTCCGAAGGCATGACGACCCGCGAGCGTTGGCGCATCTCGACCAGGGACCAGGAGATCGGGATCGAGCTCGCGCTCGAGTACCTCGATGCCGGCACATGGCGCTCCGAGAGCTTTGTCTGCCACACCTATACCTACGCACGCGAAAATGATCACCTCACCAGCATCGCGAACATCGCCAAGAACAACGCCAAGAACAACGCCAATGAGCGAGTTGCTCTTGGCAACCTGGCTTCCGCGCCGACTGGCAAGGGAGGGGGCACCGCTCAGCAACGGATTGCGTTGAGTGAGCGCGATGCCAATAACTAGTGCTGATGCCTCTTTCGTGTCCGGAACCTCCAAGACCATCTTGATGACTGCCCAGCCCATGCAACGTCTCCACGCCAGCGCACGAACGCAGCCGAGTCGCAATGTCGGTCGCATCGTTGACTTCCTGCTCTTGTCCTTGGTCAAGGAGAAGGGCACGGCCCTGTGGCTCGAGCCCATCGGGCACGAGGGTTCGCAGGACGCTCATCGCGTGACCGTGGAGCGAAACTCCTGCGAGATCATGTCCACGGTCCTAGGCGAGGGACTCGGCGACGCGGCCCTGGCCCGCCTTGCTCTGTTGGCAGGGCTCGACCTCCTGCTACCCACCGTTCAGAACGGGCGATTCTCGGCACGGTTGGGCGACACCGACTTGGACCTCTTGGTGGCCATACGGCCGACGGGCAGGGGGCTCTCGGGAGAAGTTCTGGTTCTGAACACTCTCGCCCAGGACATCGATGCAGGGTCTGCGACGCTCTCGCATGGCGGTGTCTATCCGGAAATTCTCGAGCAAGGCTCGACGGTGGGCCCGTATCGAATCGAGAGGACCCTGGGCCGTGGCGGTATGGGCATGGTGTACCGAGTCGAGCACGTCCACCTTGGCAAGTGCTTCGCGATGAAGGTCTTGCACACGGATGTGCTTGCTGCCGATCCTGATGCCGCCAGGCGTTTCGTTCGAGAGGCGCGCGCCGCCGCACGGGTACAACACAGTGGCATCGTCGATGTCAGCGACTTTGGTAGCTTCTCCGATGGTCGCCACTACATCGTCATGGAACTCCTCGACGGTCAGTGCTTGCACGATGTCATACACACGCACGGAGCCTTGGAACCACTGCGCGCCTTGCAACTGATGCGGGATGTGGCCTCGGCCCTGGCTGCTGCCCATGCGGCTGGCATCGTGCATCGCGATGTCTCGCCCTCGAACATCTTCATCAACACCGTGCAGGGCATCGAGACCGTCAAGATCGTCGACTTTGGCGCCGCGTCCCTCGTCGATGCCGATCTGGGCGAGGTCGCCGATGGCCCCCCAGGAATGGTGATTGGAACGCCGCACTACATGGCACCGGAACAGGTGCAGTCACTGCCCACCGACTCGCGCTCCGATATGTATTCTTTCGGTGCCGTCCTGTATGAGCTCGTCAGCGGCCGCGTTCCCTTTGACGGCGATACAGCCGTCGAGATTGTCATCAAGCACATTCGCGAGACACCGCCGCCGCTCGACACCGATAGCGACCAGCCCGTGCCCGCTCCGCTCTGGCAGGTGATCGAGCGACTCATGGCCAAGAAGCCAGAGGACCGCTACCCAACTACGGATGCCGTGATTGCCGATCTGGATCGGGTCATGGCCTTGCTGCAGCGAAAAGGATGGCGAAGATGGTTAGCCCTATGAGTTCCGTTCCGCGAGTTCTCCTTGTCGACGACGAGCCAGAAATTCTGGCCTCCTTGCGAAGGACGCTGCGCGCATGCAAGTACGAGATCACCTGCGTCAATGATCCGAGAGAGGCCATTGAGCTGCTCAGCAAGCAGAGTTTCGACATGCTGGTCTCGGATATCGACATGCCGATTGTCGACGGTCATGCCGTTATGGCCCGCGCACGAGCACTGCAACCGGGAATGATTCGCGTCTTCCTGAGCGGAACCGGCAGCATGGGAGCTGCGGTCAAGGCCATCAACGAGGGCGAGGTCTACCGCTTCGTGCCCAAGCCCTTTGATGCCGATGAGCTTCGTCGAATTCTCAAGGAAGCATTGGCCCGCAAGGCCGAGCTAGATATCGCCTCACAGGCGAGCGCTCGTGCACGACGCCGGCACGAGCTGCATCAGGAGCTCGAGTCAGAGCACCCGGGTATCACCGACATCGCCTTGGACGAGGCCGGTGTCTACGTCGTCGACATCGTCGGGCTGCCGGAGGTAGGTGAGGGGCTGCTCTTTGCTCGCTAGCTCACGGGACGAGCTGAGAGCACAGCTGCGCTCGCCTGCCGCACAGAGCCAATAGGTGCCGTACGAAGGCTGGCACGCGAGACGAGGTGCCTAACGCGGGCCCGTGAAGCGACCGGTCACCTTGTCGAAGGCACGGCGGACCGCGCCAGGTCCGCGGCTGATACCCATGTGGCGCTGGTAGGCGTTGCGGGCGGCGGGGTCGACACCATAGCGCTCATAGAGCGAGTAGAGGTCTGCGACCAGCTCGGTGACGCCACAGGTGCGCAAGTCCCAGCTCTGGCAGTAGCTGTCGGGCTTGTTGCGAATCATCGCCTTGGCGATGATGGCAATGATCTCGGCGTCGATGAGTTCGCCGTTGCCATCCAGGTAGTGCTTGTAGCTGAAGAAGCGATCGTCGGGCGCCAGTGACACGCCTTGCTCGTCGGACTTGGGTGCCCGCAGGTTCTGGATGATGCTGTATTCGTGCTCGATGTAGCCGCGCACGGTGTTGTTCTCGTCCTTCTTCTCCCACTCGATGAACTTGCGGAAGGCGTCGTAGAGTGCCTTGGGGTTCGAGTACGCGCCGCTGATCATGTAGTAGAAGAAAGCGCCAAGCGAGTAGATGTCGGCGGGGCGACCGACGCTCTTGGTGACCTTGGCGCGCACGTTCATCTCCGAGCCTTCCTCGAAAGGCTTGGTGAGCGTGAGCCGCTTGCGGGCGCGGTCGGCGCTGGCCACGGCGTAGGTGGCGGTGCGGTTGAACACCGAGAAGGTGTCGTTCTCGTGGATGTCGATGTAGAAGTCCTCGAAGAACTCGACCTCTGGTGAGCCTTGTTGGACGTTGACCAGGAGCTCGAAGGTGTTGACCTCTTGCTCGGGGCTCTGGAAGTAGAGCGTGCCAGGCACCGACTGGAACTGGGTCATGCTCAGGTTGATGGCATTGTTGTCGGACTTACCGACGTTGAAGTCGGCGAGCTTGATCTTCATCTGCGAGCCGCGCAGATTGGGATCCGCCAGCTTGAGCAAGATGTTGGCAGGCTTGATGTCTCGATGAACGGTGTCGCAGGCCAGGTGCGCGTATTCGATGGCGGTCGCCACCGGGATCACGTAGTCGAGCACCCGGAAGATGCGCTCGCGCATACTGACAGCCAGAAGATCGTCACGACGGCGCTTGTTGCGCGAGCCCTTGAGACGCTCTTCCAATGACATGTCGAGCAACTCGAGAATCATGTAGTCGTTCTCGATGCGATCGCGCAGCTGCGGAGGGATGAAATTGGGATTGTCGGCTTCTCCTGACGCGATCACCTCGACGATGTTTGGGTGTCCCTGCACCCTCTCGAGGATCTCCTTCTCCATCTGAAAGCGCAGCTGATCTTCCGAGGACACGCCCGACTGCATGGCCTTGATGGCAACGTGTCGGCGATAGGCGGTCTTGGATTCGACCCACCTCTCCTCGCCGAGGAAGGCCTTGGCAAAACGTCCAGAACCGAGCTCGATGGGGTTGCCCGACTGGTCCTGCACAAAGCTGTACACCCGTGAGCGCGAGACGAAAGGAGTGGCGCTGATCTCACCAGCGACTTCGTGGGCCGGCATGCGGCTATCCACCTGCGCCTCGTGGGCGTTCATGCGCGGCTCGGAGTTGCCGATCATCGTCGCCATGTTGTCTGGCGAAATGAAGCGCTGGCCTGGAGGAGAGAGCGGGGGAGGTGGCGGTGACGCGCGCTTCTGGTTCTCCCAGTGGTTGTACTCGTCGTAGCCTAGTTCGCCATCCGTGGCTGTGCCCTGAGCTTGGTCTTCTGGGTAGTGGCGGGGGTCGCGCGGGTCGTCGGGATTCATGGAGGAATTACCTTTGGGTTACCCGGCCGGGGGTCGATTGGTTGACTCCGTACAGCAGGTAGCTCTGGTGATGGGTTGGGCAGTCGATCAGGATGGGGTTAGGGCACTCGCCGGCGTCGACATCAATGGGGCTGTTGCCCAGTTGAAAATGATAGCGATCCGCTTGCCGTGCGCCGAAGCTCACACGGATGCGACCGAGGAGTTGTTGGCGAGGATCGATGAGGTCGATGTACTCGTCGCCAGAAATGACGACGGCTCGTGAGGGTCTGCCACCGGCTTTGGCCACAAAGCAGGTG
>JAHEAK010000145.1 GCA_024642805.1 Kofleriaceae bacterium
GGCGAGATGTTGCGATGCACGATCTCGAGGCACTCGCCGTTCTCGGGGTTCTCGGCGTGATGAGCGTAATTGAGTGCTTTGCAGCACTCGAGCATGATGTAGATGGCATGCGCGGTCTCGGGCCGCTTGCCGCGCTCCTTGAGTCGATCTAGAAGCGCTTTCAGATTGCAGCCGTCGACAAACTCCATCACCAGGAAGTAGCTGGCGTCAGTTTTGCCGATGTCGAAGACCTGCACGATGTTGGCGTGCTGCAGGAAGAGTGAGACCTTGGCCTCATCGAGGAACATCGAGACGAACTTGTCGTTCTTGACAAAGCTCGGCAGGATGCGTTTGATCGCTACCGACTTCTTGAAGCCCTGGATCGACTCGGCCACACCACGGAAGACCTCGGCCATTCCGCCTGCATCAAGTCGGTCTGTGATGGTGTAACGATCGCCCATGAGTGCGCTGAGAAGCATTCGCGAAGCGGCACGAAAGCCCTCCACGTCGGGAATAGACTATATCAATCTGCTAAATGAGTAGCAAAAATCGGCCGTTGAAAGAGCGTGCCTAAGCGCCCTCTAGCTCTTCCTGACACTCGATGCACAGGGTCGCCATGGGCCGAACCCGCAAGCGTGCAAAGCTGATTTCCTCTTCGCATTCCTCACATTGATCCAGGACGCCCTGGTCGAGGCGCCGCAAGGACTTATTGATTTGGTCGACGAGGAAGTTGTCGCGATCGGCAAGGACCAACTCGGTTCCGTAGTGGACTTCCGCGGAAGCTTCGTCGATTGAATCCCCTCCAATTCGACTCTTGTCGCGATCCCGTGAAAAGGCCGAGGTCGCTTTCGAGGAGCCCAGGATTCTGGCCCTTGAGGCTTCAAGGGTGGCTCTAAGTTCAGCAGTTTGCGAATCCGTGAGCAAGCCTCGCAGTCTAGAGGAGGCACCGCGCCTACGTCAAACTCGGCGAGGTCGGCAAAGGTGGGCCCCGCTCCAGCACGGGTGCAATCCCCGGCGCCGTCTCAGGTGCAATCTCAGTACGATGAAATAGACCAAGTGTCAGTTTCGTACGTCGATGGGTAACCACAGTGCGATACTGCGCAACAGAGCCCAGTGTCGCGCCTCCTAGTCTTTAGAGTGCCTACCCGAGAATCCCCCATGACATCTGTCGGTAAGTGGAAGATAGCAACCTACATTCTTGCTGCGACCACCGCAGCTGCCCTCTACAGCGGCAGGGCTCATAAGGCCAGCGCCTCGGTGAGCGCCTCGGTCAAGGACGCCGCCTACCAGAGCCGCATGGCCTCGCTGGGCCGCTTGCGGATCCCCGCCTCGGTGGCAGGGGTCGACGAGCAACAGCTCCTGCGCGACCTGGCTGCGGCCACCGCCATCCAGAAGATCAATCTCATCTGCGAGCGCCTCGGTATCTTCGGGACCGACGCAGCCCTCGAACCTCTCAAGGCCGTCATCGTTCGGCAGCCGATGGCCATGAGCGCAGCCATTCTCGCCATGGGCGGTATTGGCAGCGACAAGGCCACTGACATGCTCATCAGCATGGTTGGCGCCGGCGACCAGACTCGCTCCTACTGGGCCGTCAAGGGCCTGGCCAAGAGTCGCAACCCGCGGGCCGAAGCGCAGATCGTCGACTGGGCCAAGAGTGGCAATCGCCAGATTCGGCTCACGGCGATCGAGTCGCTCGGGCAACTCGCCGACGATGAGGCCTTCGATCTTCTGCAAGAGCTGGCCAGCAAGGGCGACACCGAAATCCTCTATCGCGTCGTGAGCGCTGCCAGCGAGCTTGGCACCCCCGAGGCGGTGCTGATGGTGCAGGACATCGCCGATCGCGGGAATCGCCAGCTGCGCATCGCCGCTCTGCGCGCACTGCCGAGCGATTTGACCGACCCGCAAAAAGAGTGGTTGATGGACATGCTCGCGACCTCGGATCAGCAGTCGGCCTCCATCGCCGCTGAAGTCCTTGGGCGCTCGGGCGCCACCGATGCGTTGCCACTCTTGCTCGACGCCGCACGTACAGGTGCACCGCAGCTCAAGACCGGTGCGGTGCGCGCGCTGGCACAAATTGGCGGTGACGAGGCTCTTGCAGCCATCGAGGAACTCTTCGTCGGAGCGGGGCAGTACACCGCCTACGACATCGGTCAGGCACTCTTGCAAGCAGGTGGCGAGAAGGGCCAGGCCATCCTCCTAAAAACTCTCAAGGCTGGGCATCCAATGGCATCGCAGTTGATTCCGCTCTTGGCGGACCTGGCTGGACCAGAGGTCGACGCGCTGCGCATCGATATTGCTCGCAACGGTTCAGCGCGCGAGAAGCAAGCCATCCTCAGCCAACTCGATGGCTCCGACAACGAGGAGGTTCTCGAACTCACCATGGATCTGGCCGCTAACGGTCCACAGACCACCCGCTACGGAGCCATGGACATGCTGGCCAGCAGCTCCTCGCCTCGCGCCCGGCAGCTCATCATTGAACTGGCATCCAAGGGCGGGCCCGCGTCGATGGACGCACTGCGCTTGCTCGGTGATCGTGCCGGCTCGGATCCAGAAGTGGAGGCCGTACTGATCGAAGCCCTGCACTCAGGAAACAACCAGCGGGCACAGACCGCCAGCTGGGCACTTGCCAGCGCGGGCACTCCAGGCGCTGCCGATGCCCTGCTGGAAGCAGCGCAATCTGGCAATCGCCGCACTGCTCAAAACGCGATCAACTCGCTCGGTCAGCTTGGCGGTACGCCCGAAGTAGCCAGCGCGCTGCAAAACCTGGCGCAGAACTCCGATGATCCACAGACCAAGTCCTCGGCGATGTACCAGCTGGTATCGCTTGGGACGCCAGAAGCCACCGAGATGGTGCTCGGCGCCCTTCGCAAAGGCGAGCCGGAGGTCGACAACCTCTTGTCGACACTGCTGATGAACGCCGGCTCCGAGAGCGAGGACATCGTCGCGCTGGCCGCCAAAAGCGAGCTGCCAAGCACCAGGGCCGCGCTTGCCAACGCCTTGGCCAGCCAGGGAAGCGACAAATCCCAGGCCATGCTCGATACCCTCAGCCGCGACGAAGACTTCAACGTCAAGAGCTCGGCCATTTACGCCATGGCCAACATCGGCAGCACCGAGTCGGTCGATCGATTGCTCGACATTGCCAAGAACGGCGATGCGCAGTTGCGCGGAGTCGCCCTCTCGGTGGTTGGCAACACTGGCGATCCTCGCGCGTCGGCTCTGATTGCCGAGGCAATAAGCTCAGGCGACGCGGGGCTGGCACAGAATGCCATGTACGCCGCGTACAACGCTGGTCCCGAAGTGGATGCCGCGCTTCTCAAGGTCGCCCGTGACAGCTCGGCAGACGCCTATCTGCGACAGCAGGCGCTCAACGCCCTCAACAGTCGCGGCTCCGACATGGACGATGACGAGTTCAAGCGCCTTCAGGAGGAGACCGGCGCGGGCAATTACTACGGCAACTACAACGGTTATTGAGACGGGGCTAGCGAGACGTGGCCGCTTAGAAAGCGGCCGCCTAGGAGGCGGCTTGCTCTTCGAAGATGAGCTCAGGACTGGCGTCGCCGGTGACGGTCTCGCGGGTGAAGATGCACTCCTTCACGTTGTCCATCGAAGGCAGCTCGTACATGATCTCGAGCATCATCTCCTCGAGGATGGCGCGTAAACCTCGAGCGCCCGACTTGCGGGTGTGAGCGATTTCAGCGACCGCTCGCAGAGCGTCCTCGGTGAAGGTGAGCTTGACGTTCTCCATGTCGAAGAGGCGCTGGTATTGACGAGTGAGCGCATTGCGGGGTCGCCAGAGCACTTCGGCAAGCGAATCCACATCGAGCTCGCGACACGAGACGATGATGGGCAGACGGCCCATGAACTCGGGGATCATGCCGAACTTGATGAGGTCCTCGTGGCGGGCCATGGCTCGCAGCGCATCCTTGTCGTCCTCTTGGGTGCCAATGACGGCACCAAAGCCCATGTCGCGCTCGCCGGTGCGACGACGCACGATGTCTTCGAGGCCATTGAAGGCACCCGTGCACACGAAGAGGATGTCGATGGTGTTGATCTGGATGAGCTCTTGCTGCGGGCGATTGCGAGCGCCGTCAGGCGTGATCGTCGCGGTCTTGCCCTCGAGGAGTTTGAGCAGCGCTTGCTGCACACCTTCGCCGGAGACATCGCGGGTCGGGGATGGACCGCCACCCTTGCGCGCGATCTTGTCGATTTCGTCGATGCACAAGATGCCGCGGCCGGTCTTTTCGATGTCGCCGCCCGCATTGCGGAACAGAGCTTTGATGACGCTCTCGACATCTTCGCCAACGTAGCCGGCCTCGGTCAGCGTCGTGGCGTCGGCGATGGCGAAAGGAACGTCGAGCTTGCGAGCCAAGGACTGGGCCAGCAAGGTCTTGCCGCAGCCGGTTGGGCCGAGCAGGAGGATGTTGCCCTTTTGCAGCTCGACGTCGCTGGCCTTGCCGCGGCTGCCGATGCGCTTGTAGTGGTTGTAGACGGCAACCGAGAGCGCGCGCTTGGCGTCGTCCTGGCCGATGACGTACTGATCTAACTCGGAAACAATCTCCGTAGGAGGCGGGTAGCTAGGACGCTCGGCTGACTCTTCCTTCTCCAGGATGTCATTGCATAGCTTGACGCACTCGTCGCAAATGAAGACGCGTGGGCCGCTAATCAGCTTTCTTACCTCGCGGCGCTGCTTGCCGCAGAAGGAGCAGTGAAACTCTTCCATTCCTTCTCATTGTGACATGGCCCCCCCGTGAGGAACAGGCGCAAAGTTGGCAAGCTTGGGATAGTCAGCTGCGCACAGCTGCACGACATTTGCGTGGCCGCAGCCCTTGACGCGCCATGTCAATTTGACAAGCTAGGGGCCGTGAGGGTGGTCGTGCTGTGCGCCAGTCCGGATTCAGTTCACGATGACCCAGGGTCAGCGGCAACTGTCCTGGAAGATCTTGGGTGTCGGGTGACGCTTGCTCGCTTTGACCTCGGCGATCTCGATACCGCACACATCGAAGCGACGCCCCCAACCATCGTGATTTTCGATGCAGGGGACGAAGTGGCGTTGGCAAAGAGATCTCGGAAGGCGGTCTCGACCTTCGAGCCCCTCTTGGATGTGCCGACCCTGCTCGTCACCACCGTTCCCAAATTGTCGGCGATCGACTTCTCAATGGGCTTCAGTGACTTCGTGCTCAGCCCGCTGGTTCCAGCCGAGCTCTACGCGCGCATGCGCCAGCTCGATTGGCGAAGTGCGGCCTTCGGCTCGGATGAGGTCATCAAGCTTGGCGAACTGGTTATTGATCTGGCTGGTCACGAGGTGCACCTGGCCGGGCGTTGCATCGATTTCACGCATCAGGAGTTCGAGCTCCTGCGCTTCCTCGCTCAAAACCGCGGTCGGGTGTACAGCCGTGAGCAGCTGCTGCAGAAGGTCTGGGGCTACGCCTATGGCGGCGGCACTCGCACCGTAGACATTCATGTTCGAAGGGTTCGCGCCAAGCTAGGCACGACCAGCGGCGGGCTCATCGTCACGGTTCGCAACGTCGGCTACAAGATGCGCTAGTCGCTGCCTGGCCTGCGCGGCTGACGCCCACTTGCTAGCCGAGGAAGATGTTGGCCACTTCGAAGTAGATGATGAGGCTCGAAACGTCGACGATCGAGGCGATGAAGGGCGTCGAACTCACGGCCGGATCGATACCCAGACGCTGGAGGAGCATGGGGATGCCACTGCCAAGCAATGCGCCGAGTGTCACGACCGTTACCAGCGCGAATGCGATGGTGAGCGCGAGCCCAGCGATACGAGTGGCGGGTCGCGCGAGGATCGCGCTTACGCCGATGAGGGCCAAGGTCAAGCCCAGGAGCAAGCCGACCATCGTTTCCCTGGCCAAGACCTTCTTGGCGTCGCTCAGCTGCAAGCGGCCCATGGCCAACGCGCGAATGATGAGGGACGCGCTTTGGGTGCCCGAGTTGCCACCGGAGGATGCAATGAGCGGAATGAACCAGCTCAGCATGATCGCGTTTTTGTGCATGCGCGTGAAGTGCTCGAGCACATAGGGAGTGAGCTGAACCGCTAGAAACAAAATGACCAGCCAGGGCAGGCGGGCCTTGATGAGTTCGATGAAGGGCGTGCTTATGTACGCGCCCTCGAGTGGGTCGACGGCACCGAGTCGCTGCATGTCCTCGGTTGCTTCTTCTTCGACGATGTCGATGGCGTCGTCGATGGTGATGATGCCGACCAAGTGATGGTGGTGGTCGACGACCGGCAAGGCCAGAAGATCGTATTTCGCGATCAGGCGCGCGACTTCTTCCTGATCATCTTCGGCCTTGGTGGTGATGATGTTGGGATTCATGATCTCGGCAAGCGTGCTGCCCTTGGGCGCCGTTACCAGATCGCGCAGCGAGATGACGCCGAGCAGCGTGCCGTTGGGATCGACGGCGTAGGCTTGATAGATGGTCTCCATCTCTTGAGCAATGACGCGAATCTCCTCAATGGCACCTTCCGCCGTGGTCTCTGCTCGCAGGGCCACGTAGTCGGTGGTCATGAGCGAACCAGCCGAGTCATCCTGATAGGCCAAGAGTTGGCGGATGTCGCGAGACTCCTCCTCGTCCATGTGGGCGAGCAGCTGATTGCGGAGTTCGGGTTGCAGCTCGGCGAGCATGTCCACGCGATCATCTGCCGCCATCACATCGGTGATCGCAGTGGCCGCGGAGATGCTCTCGGAAGCGAGGTTCTCGAAGAGCTCCGTTCGCCGGTCCTGCTCGCAGTTCTCGAGGATGTCAGCGCCGAGCTCCGGTGGCAGTACCGTAAAGAGTTTTTGGCTCAGCTCCGGGCTAAGGGCCTGCGCTAGGTCGGCTAGGTCGGCGGCGTGCAGCTCGTTGGCCAGGTCGAGCATTTGCTCTGGATCTGTTTCCAGCGAGTCGACGACTTCTGGCAACAAGAGACGAGTGGTGCTCTCCATCTGGTATCCTTTCGGCGTGAATCCTACACCTAGCGCTCTGGCCGGCTCCATGAACATAGCGTTTAACCAGACCGCGAGGAAAGCCGCGTGAGTACTCTTATCGCGGCGGGCCTAACCGATGTAGGGCGGGTCCGCGAGCACAACGAGGATTCGCACTACGCCGACGCGGAACAGCAGTTCTTCGTCGTGGCCGATGGCATGGGTGGCCATGCGGCGGGCGAGGTAGCTAGCAAGCTCGCAGTGGACGGCGTCGTCGAAAGTTGGGCTCGGCAGGAAGTACGTCGACAGATCGAGGACTATGCCGAGCACGGCGATCTGGAGCGCCGCCGTCAGCTGCTCAAAACCTTGCGAGAGGGCGTACTAGCTGCTCATGAGTCGATCGTTGCGCTCAGCGCGAGCGACTCTGAAAAGAAGGGCATGGGCACGACATTGACCGGCTTCTTGGTTGCTGGCGGGGAGGCGCTCTTTGCGCATGCGGGCGACTCGCGTGCTTATCTGGTTCGCGATCGCATTCCCGTTCTGCTCTCCGAGGATCACACGGTGTCTTCGCGTTTGCGCGCGGCTGGCATCGACCGCGGAATCGACGGGCCTACGCCCGAGCGTTTCAAGGGCCTGCTGACCAACGCGCTAGGCATGCCGACCGACACCCGCATCACGACCTTCGTGCTCCCGCTCTACAGTGGCGATCGATTGGTGCTGTGCACCGATGGCGTCCATGACTACCTGAGCGAAGTCGAGGTTGGCCAGATCGTTCAAAAGGCAGCCAGCCCCTCACGAGCCGCGCAAGACTTGGTGCAGACGGCTTTGGATCGTGGCGGTGCGGATAACGCGACCGTCATCGTCGTCAAGGTCATGGAAGCGGGCACCACCAAGGTTCCTGTTGAGGAACGCGAGCGTCACGAGGCCTCGATTGCCGCGTGTCCCTTGTTTGCAGGGCTCAGCTCCCAGCAGATTCTACGAGCGCTGCGCATCACGACACCGCGCTTCTATGCCAAGGGCCGAGACATTCCGCGCGTTGCCCTCGAGGACAGGGTCGCCTATATCGTGCTTGAGGGCGAGGTGCGCGGCTCGGGAGTTCGCGCCACCGCCGGGCATGTCCTTCTTCCCGAAGCGCTCATCCAGGAGACCGTGGTCTCCGATGCGGACATCGGCGCCGTTGAGGACACCACCTTGCTGATGCTGCGTCGAAACGATTTTGCCGAGCTGTGCGACGACGATGCCGATCTGGCTGTGTCGCTCTATGAATCGCTAGGTCGACTTCTGGCTCGCTAGGGCTGCGCGCATGTCGGTGAGCTGGAAGGCCAGAGCAATGGCCGCTCGCATACTGGTGGCCCTCGCGCGACCCTGGCCAGCGATGTCGTAGGCGACACCGTGATCGGGCGAGGTGCGCACAATCGGCAGGCCCAAGGTCATGTTCACCGAGTCGTCGAAGTCGACGAGCTTGACCGGGATGAGCCCTTGATCGTGATACATCGCCACGAAGCAGTCGAAGGGCTGACGAAAGGCCGCATCAGGTACCAGTGGCCCAACGAGTTTTACCCTTGGCCCCAGTCGCGAGGCAGCAAGCTGCATGGCGGGATTGATGACTCGGCTCTCCTCGTCGCCAAAACGTCCGCCTTCGCCGGCATGGGGGTTTAGGCCGAGCACGCCGATGATCGGATCGGAAATTCCAAAGTCGCTTTGCAGACTGTGTGCAGCCAACTCGATGGCCGATGCCACGCGCTCGCAGGTGAGAACCTGGGGCAGGTCGGCGATGGCCTCGTGAACGGTGGCAAGCACGACCTTCAATTTTGGTCCGGCAAACATCATGGCGACTCGTGGTGCTGAGAGTCGGTCTAAGAGAAATTCTGTGTGGCCGGGAAACGAAAACCCCGCACGCGCGGCTTCCGCTTTGCTGATGGGAGCAGTGGCAAGGGCGTGCAGTTCACCGGCTCGTATCGCGCGCACGGCACTGTCTAGGTACACGACTTGTGCGCGAGCGGTGGCATCGTTGGGATGGCCCCAGCGCAGGTCTTCGGAGCCCAGACCGCTCTGGGAATCCTCCGAAAGGGCGACCATGGGGCGGCTACCTACAAGCTCGCAGGCACCTTCGAAGGCACAGCGGTCACCGAAAACGACAATGCGCTGCCGGCTCTGCTCGTCGAGCTCGGCCAGCGAGCGAACGGCGATCTCGGGACCAATACCACAAGGGTCCCCGAGGGTTATTCCAATTTTTCCAAGCGGGCTTTCCATGGAGCTGCGTCCTGAGTGAGTGCGAGGGGCTGAGAATGCCGCAACGCGTGATCGCAAACACTTGCATGAGAGGCTCGCGTCCTTCAAATTTATAACAGGGTCTTTGTGAGTTGGTTCTCAACCATACGAGTAGGCACATGTGCGATGGCGCTCTTTCTCTTCGGTTGTGGTGCCAGCGCGGCCACGCAGCTAAGCGTGGAAGAGATCGAGCTGCCCGCCATGCCCGCCGAGACCATTCGCGGTGGCGAGAACTTCTTTATCCCCGGCGAGAGTATGTCCTTTGACATCAGCCTGCGCGGTGTCCTCGGTGGCACGGCTCAGCTCGCGGTCGGCGAGCCCGGCGTCGTCGATGGTCGCTCGGTGGTCATCGTCAAGTCGATGGTGGAGAGTGCTGGCGTCATCGCTGCTATCAAGGAAGTGCGCGACGAAATCGTCACGATGATCGACATGGACAAGGGCTCGGTGGTGAGTCACGAGGCCCAGTCAAAGTACGGCGAGAAAGAAGCACAGATTTCGACGGACATGGGGCACGGCGAACCCGGCGCCTTTGCTCTGACCTTTACCGGCAAGGGCAAAGAGCCCCTGCGAATGATTCAGAACATGCCTTCGGATGCCATGGCCTTCGATGTCCACGCCATCTTGGGCGTGGTGCGCGCTTGGAATCCCCAGGACGGTGAAGAAGAGTCGTTCTTCATGCTCTCTGGGCGACGTCTTTGGCGCAGCTCCCTGCGAGTTGGAGCCC
>JAHEAK010000767.1 GCA_024642805.1 Kofleriaceae bacterium
CGACATCTTCATCGAAAGGCTCGACCAAGACTATCGGACGGTGCCAGGTAGCACGCTCTACATGCCCTACCGGAGCATGGTGCGCATGCAAGGAGTGCTCGGGGCAGACCAACAGCAACAGATGGAGGATGCGCGCAAACAGCTTGCCGATCTCGACGAGCAGCTTGCCACGATGCCGCCGGAACAGCGGGCCCAGGTCGAGAGGATGGCCGGCTCGCAGATCGCGATGTTGCGCAAGATGGTCAACAGCGGCGAGATGGATGTGGTGACCCAAGTTCGGGCCATACGCGTCAATACCGGGCTCGCCAGGGCGTTCCCAACCGCGACGGGCCTGAAACAGGCTCCCGTAGCGCCGTCTTCGAACGGCGACCCGCTAGTGCTATCGATTCAGCGCGACCTCGTCGCTCTCGGCTACGACCCAGGCAACACCCACGGCGAGCTGACAACACCGACGGTCGTCGCGATCTCGAAGTTTCAGGCAGAGAACAACCTCGAGGTCACCGGCGAAGCAACCCCGCAACTGGCAGGCATTCTCGCCGCGAAGCGCGACGCTGCACGCTCCTCAGCCGCAAGCGCGAGCTCGAGCGCCCAGTCCTTGGAGGAAACCCAAGCGGTGTGCCTCCAGGAAAAGATCGATGCGGTCAAGAAGAAGAAGCGGGCGTTTGGCAGATTCGTGAAGGCCGCCGCGGACTCCGCGTCGCGGTACGGCGGCACCAAAGTATCGACCGAGGTGGAGAAGGCCTCGGCCGAGGCCTACAAAGCAGACGCCACTGCCAAGGACCTCGAAGAAGCGGCAGACGCGCTCGGCCTTTCAGAGGCCGACATCGAGGCCTGCCGCAATCCCAAGTAGCGAAACGCCGCCTTGCCAGGGAGATACGCCATGGATATGGAATACCGACGACTGGGGAACACCGGTCTCAAGCTGAGTGTGTTGTCGTTCGGCTCGTGGGTCACCTTCCACAACCAGCTTGGCAACGACACCGCACGGGCGTGCATGCAGGCTGCCTGGGAAGCAGGAGTGAACTTCTTCGACAACGCGGAGGTCTACGCGGGCGGCAAGTCGGAAGAGATCATGGGAGGGACTGTGCGTGAGCTCGGCTGGCCCCGGGAGTCGTTCGTGATTTCGACGAAGCTCTATTGGGGCTTACGCGAGGGACCCAACACCAAGAACACGCTGAACCGCAAGTACCTCATGCATGCCATCGACGGCTCGCTCGAGCGGCTGGGCTTGGACTTCGTCGATCTGCTGTTCTGTCACAGGCCGGATCCGGACACGCCCGTCGAAGAGACTGTCTGGGCGATGAGCGACATCGTCGCGGCAGGCAAGGCACACTACTGGGGCACGTCGGAGTGGTCCGCCGACGCAATCGAGGAAGCCTACGAGATCGCCGAACGCTACAGCCTCCGGAAGCCGGTGATGGAGCAACCTCAGTACAACCTCCTATGGCGCGATCGGGTCGAACACGAATATGCCTCACTGTTCGAGAGGCGCGGGATGGGGGCGACGGTATGGAGCCCACTCGCGTCCGGGGCCCTCACCGGCAAGTACCTGGACGGCATTCCGGGGGACAGCCGCGCCGCCTTGCCGGGTTACGAATGGCTTCGCGAACACATTCTCACTCCGGCCAACGACGACAAGATCCGCCGCGTGCTCCAAGTCGCGGAAGAGCTCGGATGCACTCCGGCGCAGCTCGCGATCGCTTGGTGCGCGAAGAACCCCTGGGTCTCGACCGTCATCACTGGCGCGAGCCGGGTCGCACAGGTGCGCGACAACATGGGTGCCCTCCAAGTCATCCCGCGGCTCACCGCCGATGTGATCGCGCGACTCGAAGGGCGTGCCTGAGAGACTTCGCCGCGCCCCCGGGGCTTGGGAGCCACGAATCGCTCGTTGTGATTCGAGCCCTCTTACTATATTTCTTTCGAGTTCGACGACCCCCCACCGATTATTTGGCCACGTCGGATGCGGCGGGGAGGAGGGGCCCTAGAATGAGGAGGCTGCCGCCGCGCCGCTCTCGAGACGCCGTGAGTCAAACCGAAGAAATCCCTAGGCTGCCCCTTCGTCTCGTCGTCTCGCGTACGGGCCTCAAGCCGGAGACCATTCGCGCATGGGAGCGCCGCTATGGCGCCGTCCATCCCGCACGCACGCCGGGCGGCACCCGGATGTTCAGCGAGGAGGACGTCGCCAGGCTCTTGCATCTGAAAGCCCTAAGAGACCGCGGTCGAGGGCTGATCTCGATCGCCAAGCTGCCCACCGAGCGTCTCGCCGAGATGGTCGAGGAGGAGCGCAAAGGCGCGCCGGCACGGGTCGAGCAGGCTCCGCCTCCGATTACCGAGGAACAAGAACAGTACCTCGAATCAATCGAAAGGCTGGACGCTCGAGAGGCAGCTTCCAGGCTCAAAGCTCTCGCCGAGGGACTCGGCAACGTGCAACTGCTTGTACAGGTGGCCATTCCGATCATGTGGCAGGTCGGGCATCGGTGGAGTGCGGGCACTCTCGGGATCGCCGCCGAGCATTTGGTGAGTGCGCAGCTGCGTCGACTCCTTCTCGGGCGCCTCGATGAAATCGAGAGCCCACCGGACGCCCCCAAGCTGCTGTTCACGACCCCTGCGGGTCAGCCACACGAGTTCGGAATCGTGGCCGGTTCGGTGGCGGCCAAGGAAGCGGGGTTCGACGTGC
>JAHEAK010000146.1:0-5555 GCA_024642805.1 Kofleriaceae bacterium
AGCTGGCCAGCGATCCTGGCGGCAGCGGGGGCCGCCATCGATCTCAGCTCAGCGGTTCTCGACGGCCGCTTTCGCCGCGGCGCCGCGCTGGTGCGACCTCCCGGGCACCATGCCGAGGCCGATCGGGCCATGGGGTTTTGCGTCCTCAACAACGTAGCCGTGGCCGCCGCCGCCGCACGCGCGGCCGGGGCACGGGTCAGCATCCTCGACTGGGATGTGCATCACGGAAACGGCACCCAGCACATCTTCCAGGCCAACGACCAGGTGCAATACCTGTCGATTCACCAGTACCCCCTCTATCCGGGCACCGGCGCCTCGACGGAGATCGGGACCGGGGCAGGGCTGGGTACGACGGTCAATCTGGCCATGCCTGCTGGTTGTGGCGACGGGGACTATCTGTATGCCATGCAGAGGGTGATTGAGCCGGAAATTCGAGAGTTTAGGCCTGATCTCGTCCTGGTGAGCGCGGGCTTTGACGCCTACGAAGGCGACCCGCTCGCCGGCATGAAGGTGACTATCGCCGGCTTTCGAGCTATGACTCGCCGACTCACTCGCCTGTGCGAGGACCTGTGTCAGGGGCGACTCGTTGCTGTTCTCGAAGGCGGCTACGACCTCTCCGGCCTCGGGCAGAGTGTGGCGGTTCTACTCGAAGAAATGATGACGACAGCACGCAGCGAAGATAGCCAAGCACTTGCCCCACAGGCAGGTCCGGCCGCTCTGCGATCGATCGAGGCCACCGAGCGCGCGCTGGCCGCTTGTCGGGGCAAAGGCTCATGAGCGCCGCCGAAGCCAAACGCGAGCAAGTGATCTTTGGTGATCGCTATTGGCTCATGCGTCCGCTGGCCGTGGGTGGCATGGCAGAAGTTTTCTTAGCTCGCCTGCAAGGCGAAGAAGGTTTTAGCAAAGACGTCGTCATCAAGAGGCTTCGCCCGGAGCTGGCGCGTGACAAGCGCGTGGTCGCCATGTTCGAGGATGAGGCGCGGGTCTCGGCACTGCTCAGCCACAGCAACACCGTGCACGTCTTCGACAGCGGCGTGCATGAAGGCTTGCCCTACATTGCGATGGACTACATCCGTGGCGAGGAACTCAACGTCTTGTGCCGTCGCGGCCTCGCCTGTGGCGAATTCCTGCCCCTGGAGCATGCCGTCGAGCTCATTCGCCAGGCAGCCCTCGGCATGGGCTACTACCACAATCTGCGCGACACGCGCGGTGAGCTGCTCGATCTGGTCCACTGTGACATCTCGCCAAACAACCTCCTGGTGGGGCAAGACGGCTACCTGCAGGTGATCGACTTTGGAATCGGCCAGTATCGCGGGCAGCGATATCGCGACGCCCAGCTGGTTCCTGGCAAGTTGAGCTACATGTCGCCGGAGCAGGCGCGCCGCGCGTCTCTCGATCACCGCTCAGACATCTTCTCATTGGGCGTGGTCCTCTACGAGATCACCCTGGGCAAGCGCTTGTTTCGCGGACCGGCAAGCGAAGTCTTGCCGCGCATCACCAGCTGCGAGGTCGTGGCTCCGACCTTCGTTCGGCGCGAGTATCCCGGGGCCCTCGAGTCGATCGTCATGCGCGCACTCGAGGCGCAGCCAAGCGATCGCTTCCAAGAGGCCTATGAGTTCGCCGACGCGCTCGGCGAGTACCTCCGCGAGCAGCGCATGCGCACCGGGGCGATTGGCATTGCTCGCTATCTCGATCGGCTGAGCGTGGCCGAGGGCGGTCAGCGTCGCGATGAGTTCATCTCGGAGCGCGAGGCGGATGGCGAGGACGAGGTACTCGACTTCGATCGCGGGCTCTTTAGTGGCTTTCGCGCCATGGCCTCGCAGGATCCCTTGGCCGTTGAGTCATGGGAGGAGGTCGAGGAGGGGGCCAGTGCGGTTGCCGACGCCCTCGGAATCGATGTCCATCTGGTGCGCACCGCATCACGAGCGACCGAACAGCCCGCGGAAGAGCTTTCGGAAGCGGCATCGCCCAAGGATGCCGATGCCGATGCCGACGCCGACGCCGACGCCGATGCCGACGCCGATGCCGGGCAGCCCGCTATCGAGAGCGGCGACCCGCAAGCAGGCCAAGCGCGGACAGGAGAAGCAGCCACGAGCGCGTCGACAGTGGCCACGCCAGCGAAGGACGCCGGTCCCGCCGACGATTCCGCCAGATCGCGCTCCACAGCTGGCAACGACAACTCGAAGACGCTGGCCTTTTTCATGTTGCTGGTCGGCATTGGCCTGGGATTTGCGGGCGCCATGCTCAGTGGCGCGCTATAGAGTGACCATGAGCAAGGCTGGCCACCGGCAGGGCTTGGGCGCATGGCTGGCGTGCGCATTGGCCGCCATCAGCTTGTCGAGCGCCTGTAAGGAAGATGGCCACCGAGCCGTCATCGCCGAAGACGCAAGCTTTGGTCGGCGTGTCTTCAAAGCACCGGCGGGCGAAGTGCGCGCGCTGCCACCGCACAACATCCACAGCAGCGGCGTTGGCCCCTACGAGCTTGGCGCCAGCTTCCAAAAGACCCTCGCGCTCTTGCCCAATGGTCCACGAGTGGAGCTCTTCAAGGCCGAGGGCCTGTTCGACTACCGGCTCATGCGCGCTGACAACGACGCCTTGGTGCTCGGCGTCGGTCGGCACAACCTTGTCGAGTTCATATCGGTGCTCGATCCTGATATCGCCCGCACCGAGAGCGGCGTGGGCGTCGGCGCCGGACTCGAAGAGCTTATTGGTGCCCTCGGCGAGGTGCGAGCACGTAAGAACGGCGGGCGCGACTCACGCATCGTGACCTTCGAGTCGCTGCCAGACACGCGCTTTTTGGTCGAGAATCAAAAAGTTGTAGCGGCGGTCGTCATGCCTGGAAGTGCAGGGGAGGTTCCTGCTACCGCTCCAGGCCTCGCGCCTGCGTCCCCGCCGGCGACAGGCGCGGGAACGGGCACGGGAGCGAGCACGAGAGGAATTGCCGGCAGCACCGGAATCACCATCGCAGCACCCGTCATCCCTGCGCTCACGCCCGCGACGTGTCGGGCCGAGACCCTCCTGGAGCGCCGAGCCGAGATTCTCAAGTTCGCCCGGATGAGCTCTAAGAAGTCTTCTGTTGTGCCCGGATGCCTTACCGGCGACGAGGGCGAGCTCATCATCCGCTCAGGTGACCAGTTGAAGATCGTCACAGGTGATGGCGCCGGCGGGTTCCGCATCTGGGCGGAAACCGAAATCCCGGGTTTGCGCTTCGCAGCCATCGTGAGCACGGGACCCGGTCGCCCCGATCTCTACACCGTGTCGCAGCAGGAAGACCTGCAGCTCATCCACGTCGAGATCGCTCGGTACAAGCTGGTTGGGGGCCGCATCTCGTCGATCTGGTCTCGAACGGCCTTTGAGCTGGAGGCGACCACGGCGTCCTGGATTGGGGCCAAGATTCAGGCCGCGGACTTTCTGATCGAGGTGCAGGGCAGCGACGGGGCACTCATCGTCGGCGGCCTGTACGTCCAGCGGGATGGCGACAGTCTGCGCATGGTGGTCCCAATCGAAGATGTGGAACTGCCGGTGGCCACAAGTTCCCGTCCCGACTCCGGGGCCGCGCCTGCGGGGAGTGTTCCGAGCAGCACCAGCCCAGACGCCAGTGTGGACGGCAGCGATTCGGCCCAAGCCGAGCCCTGATGCGCTTTCCGCTGTGAAACCAGGCCCATGAACGTGGTATAGGGCGGCCCATGGACAATCTCATCCAGCTCGGGGTGCCAGCAGGTCATACGGCTTCCGCGAGCACTGACAAGCTCCTGCGCATGATCTGCAAGCGCGTCGGCCAGCTCTTCGGGACCTATCCAAAGCTCATCGAGGATGGCGACAAGGTCATGGTGTGCGTCTCGGGAGGCAAAGATTCCTATGCGCTGCTCGACGTCATGAAGGACTTGCAAGCACGTGCCCCAGTGCGCTTCGAGATTCTTGCCGTCAACATCGATCAGGGATGGCCGGGCTACGATACCGCCGCCATCGCTGCGCATCTCGAGTCGGTTGGCGTGCCCTTTCAGATGGTCACCGAGGACTACGCGGCCATCGTCGAATCCAAGCTGCGTCCGGGACAGACCCCTTGCTCCTTGTGCTCGCGCTTTCGACGGGGCGTCCTCTACAACCTGGCCCAGGAGCTCGGCTGCACCAAGATCGCCCTCGGACATCACTCGGACGATCTCATCGAGACCCTGGTGATGAACATGTTCTTTTCTGGCCGGCTGGCCTCCATGCCGCCGGTCCTCTACTCCGATGATGGACGCAACACGGTGATCCGACCGCTGGCCTTGGTGCCGGAGGCCCTGCTTGTCGAGTACGCGCACAAGCGAGAGTTCCCAGTGGTCCGATGTGGGTGTCCGAGTTGCGGCTTACCCGCGCAAAAACGCCAGGTTATCAAGCGTCTCCTGACCGAGCTCGAGGAGGAGTCCCCACAGATCAAGACCCACATGCTGGCCGCACTGCAAAATGTCGTGCCGGATCACTTGCTAGACCCTACAGTGATTCGCGAGGCCAGTTCGGATTCCGCAAAGGATTCGCCTGGCAGAACTATCTAAGCTTCAAGATTCTCTGCTAAAACGGTCAAGTAGGCGGGATTGCAACTTTCGTTGGCGGGATCGTCCAAGCCCATAACCTGACACGAGAAAGCTCCGATAGAATCTCTGTTGGGCACCCTGGCTGATGAAGTTTCACTGTGACCGATGCAAAACCAAGTACTCGATCTCCGATGATCGCGTGCGCGGCAAGATCCTGAAGATCCGCTGCAAGAATTGCTCGGCCGTCATCACCGTTCGCGAGCCTAGCAATGGCAGCGGCGCGCAGCCTGTTATCACGGAGGGCGACGATCGCAGGAGCTCGACCGGTGGCGGAGCCGAGGCACGTGCCGGGGCGAGCGCCAGCGCCAGGGTTGGACAGGAAGCACTGGCCGGTGCTTTCAAGCAGGCCGTGACCGAACCGAAGGCGAGCGTGACCGGCAGCGGCGCCGCACCGGCACCTGTGAGCCTGGACGCCGAGTGGTATCTGAGCAAGGACGGCCAACAGGAAGGCCCCTTTTCCCTCGAAGAAGCGCGTGCGTGGGTCGGCAAGAAAAAGCCAAACGACGAGCTCTACGTGTGGAGCGAGGGCTACGACGATTGGCTTGCCATCGACAAGGTCAGTCACTTTCGCGGCGTGCGTCGTGCCATGCAGCAGACCAACGATGATGGCGATGAAGCGACCATGATCGATAGCTCGGGCGGTCTTGGATTTCTAGAGGAGACGCCCAAGCCGCTCTTTGCTGCCACGATGGAAGCTGTTTCGGAGGGCCGCCCCGATTCCATCGACGAAGAATTTCCGCACAAGATGGCTGCCAAGGCCACGGCCTCATCACCCTTTGCGGAGATGGCTAAGGTGGCAAGGCCTGGCAGTGCCGCTCCGCCGATTCCGGCTGCAGCGCGCCTTGGCGGCAGTGGGTCGTCGCGAAGCACCGGATCGCTTGGCACCGGATCGCTTGGCACCGGATCGCTTGGCGCCGGATCGCTTGGCGCCGGATCACTTGGCGCGGTGAAGCCCGCCGCGCATGCGGCTCCAGCACCTGC
>JAHEAK010000146.1:5565-9838 GCA_024642805.1 Kofleriaceae bacterium
CCCCGCAACATCCGCGCTGCCTGCGCAAGCTGCCGCACCAGCCCCGGCGCCGCTACCAAAGTCTCCCTTCGTAGCCATGAACGGCGCCGCAGCTGGCAAAGACGCCAGCTCTTCATTGGAATTCGACATTGGCGAGGCATCGCGAGTCGTAGACCTGCCGACCTTGCTCGCTCATCGCGGAAACGCTCGCTCGGTGACGCCAGGCGGCAACGCCATGCCAGGAGTTGCTGACAGCCTTGGGCGCGGCACGGGCATCGCGCCAGCGCTGAGCAACACGGCGCCGCTTGGCACGATCGGCGCCGACGCAGCGCCCATAGTGATTCCCGAGCAGAACACGAGCAAACGTCGCGGCGTGGCAATTCCGCTCCTGGTCGTGGGCGTGTTCGTCATTGCCTCGGCGGCCGGTCTGCTCATTCACTTCATGGGTGATTCCGCGAGCGAGCGATCCGTTGCTCGAGGATCCGTCGGCGGCAGTGGCAACCTCGGCTATAGCTTCAGCGATACCGGCAAGCGCATCCCGAACAAGGGCGCCAAGGTCGAGGAACCGACAACAGAGGATGGCGCCTCGGGAACCAAGGGCACGGGTACCAAGATCAAGCGCCAAGTCAGCGGCACGAAGGTCGAGACCAACACCCTTCCTGCTGATCGAAATCAGGGCCGTGATACGGGCGAAGTCGATCTCAGCGGCAGCAGCAGCAAATCAGGGCCAACGGGACCACTCGATGGCGACGATTTGATGCAGGTCTATCGCAAAAACAACATCGCCATCAAGATGTGCTACGAGCGCTCCCTCAAGAAGAATCCACTTCTCAAGGTGCCCAAGACGTGGGTCGATATCCAAGTGGGATTGGATGGTCGGGTCACCTCGGTCAATATCCCTAGCCTCGCTGGATCGGAGCTTGGAACCTGCATCCTCGGGCGCATCAGTCGTTGGAAATTTCGCGAGACCACCGAGCTCTTCAGCTCGCGATTCCCACTGGTCTTCGATCGCTAGAGCGAGGGCCGAGCTAGAAGCGCTTGACGCAGGCCATCATGTCGATGGCGATGCGCTGGGCTTTGGCTTGATCGTCTGCACTGAGGCCCTGCAAACGATCTTCGAGCTTGCGACTTGATGCCTGCAGGGCGTCGACACAGGCCTTGTCCTGGCAGCGACAGACTTCGTCTTTGATGCGTGCGATGTCCTCGATGACCGAATCGTCACGACACGCACCGAGAGCAAGCAGTGTCAGCAAGAGGATATCGCGGGCGCGTCGACGCAAGGGAGCAGGGTGCACGATGGCAAGCCTAGCAGGAGGCGCCGGCCGAGCCCAGCCGAGGTCGAGTGCGAGCTCGGGGGCGAGGTTGGGCGCCCGGTCGGGCGCGATGCTGAGCGCGATATCGGGCGCGAGCTCGGGCGCCAGGTCGGGCGCGATACTGAGCGCGATATCGGGCGCGAGCTCGGGCGCCAGGCTCGTCCCAGACCCGAGTGCCCCGGGAACGGGGCCAAACCAAAGCTGGGCGAGCTCGCACCCAGAGCCCGCGCGGGATAGCAAATCGCGAAGATCTCAGGGGCAATTGGCCCAGGAAGTGCCAGGTCCTCGTGCATGCATGTCGCCGACGCCCACACAGAGCGTTGGCCTCAGGTACAATGTGAAGACACGACCTCTGGAGGTCGTCCGTGTGTCGTTCCTATTCATGATTCCTGTTTCGAAAGCCCAGCTGCGCCGCTTTGCCTTCTCCGTGCTGGTCGCGTTTTGTACCTTGCTCGTGTCGTCCCAGGCTCGAGCTGATTCGACGCGAGAGCGAGCCAGGCAACACGTGGTCGATGGCGACGCGCGCAAAGCGAAGGCAGAGCAGGCCAAGGCCGAGGGGCGTGATGAAGAAGCGGCCAGGCTCTTTCAGGAGTCTGCTGACGAGTACCAGGCCGCTTACGACCTGGTTCCCCATCCCCTGATGCTCTACAACCTCGCGCAGGTCTATCGATTGGCAGGCCAATCGGAGCGCGCGCTCGATCTCTACAAAGAGTTTTTGGCCACCGGCCCAACGGGCGAGGCAGCAGCCTTTGCCCAGAAGTACGTCAAAATTCTGGAGCGCATCATCGAGAATGCTCGGGTTCGAAACACCAAGGATCCCGATCACGTCAAGGGTGACGATGATGATGACGACGATGACACTGTCCCTGTTGGCGACGATGATGACGACGACGACACGGTCCCCATCGGTGATGATGACGATGACAGCGGGGACGGCGACGAGGACCCGGGTGCGAACCTGCGCTACGCTGGCGTGGGTCTGGCGGCAGCCGGTCTGGTGTCGATTGCCATTGGCGTCAAGTTCGGACTCGATGCTCAGAACATATCTGATTGCCTGACGAACTACCCCGATAGCTGCGACAAGCCATATCCACCTGGGGTGTGGAGCGATGAGGCACTGCTTCTGCAGCCGGAGGGGGAGTCTGCCGAACTCAAGATGTTCATCTTTACCGGCCTGGGCGCCGCGGTCTTCGTTGGTGGCGGCGTTCTCTATTACATGGGTGGCAAGGACAACAAGCCAGCCACTGACAAGAGCTCGCTGAGCCTGGCTCCCAGCTTCGACGGCAGGAGTGCTGGCTGGTCCCTGAGCGGTCGTTTCTAGGCAACGCGCGCGGCCCGGCATCGGCTGCTTCAGGATGCAACCTGGAATGCGTGTGGGCTACAGCTCGTACTCGGCCAGCCACTGGCGCATTCTCTCAGCCTCCAGTTGGTTCTGACCCTTGGACACCTGCAGGCTCCACATGGGTTTCGGGGGCTCGCCAAGGGTCGCAGCGAGCTCGCGCAAACGTCCGTGCCTGGAGATGGTCAGCGTGACCTTCTGACCAGCCGTGAACCTGCCGAGCAGACCATCGGCGTCGCCAAAACTGCGGTAGCCATCGATGGCGACGAGCTCGTCGTCGACGTTGAGTCCTGAGGCGTAGGCGGGCGTGTCGCGAAGCACAGCGCTGACTTTGTCGCCCTGCATGCTGGCTCCGAGCCAACCCGCCGGCTCGTCCTCGCTCTCGTCGTCTTGCTCGGAGTCTTTGTGATCATCGCCCTCCAGCTCAGCCTCACCGGCACCCGTGAGCTCGAGCCCGAATAGTTCGAGGGCCGGCGCATAGTCGAGCTCCTCGGTGCTGTCGAGGGCACTGGCAAAGAAGTAGCTGAGGTCAGTGCCAGCGAGCTCGCTGGCGGCTTGGCGAAAGTCCTCCGGGGTGTAGCCCTTGTCGCCAGAATATCTGGAGTACATAAGGCGCATCAGGTCATCGAGGCTTTTGGCCGAGCCCGTGGCGCGGCGTATCTCGGCGTCGAGTAAGAAGGCCACCACCGCACCTTTGCTGTAGTAGCTGATGGCCGTGTTGGCGGTGTTCTCGTCCCGGCGGTAGTACTTGATCCACGCATCGCGCGAGGCCTGCGAGAGCGTCTGCACCGCCCGACCTGGGGCGGTCTGTGTCGAGCGAATCTGCTCGCTGAGGTGGTCGAGGAACTGCTCCTGATCGAGAAAGCCCGCGCGCTTCAGTAGCAAGTCGGCGTAGTAGGTAGTGATGCCCTCGGCGATCCAGAGAGAGTCAGTGTAGTTCTCATTGTCGTAGTCAAAAGGGCCAAGGGCGGCCGGTCGGAGCCGCTTGACGTTCCAGGCATGAAAGAACTCATGGGCGACAAGGGCTAGCCAGGAGCGGTAGCGCTCGGCCTTGCGCGGGGCAAAGGGGCTGGCCAGCATGAGCGTGGAGTCCAGGTGCTCAAGTCCGCCGCCGCCGCCGAGCAAGACGTTGAGGAAGGAATAGCCGGTGTAGGGGACGACGCCCCAAAAGTGTTGCTCGGCCTTCACCAAATCCCCAAGGTCAGCGGTGACTTCGGCGCTATCCCAGTGGCTGTCGTCGCCGAGCTGGACCAGTCGATGCGTGACGCCCTGCACCTCAAAGCTGCTGATCGAAAGTTGGCTGCCGGCTACGATGGGCGAGTCGATGAGTTCGTCGTAGCTCGCCGCACGAAAGTGGTTGGCCTCCGAGCTTGCCAGGGCGCTTACCGCTGGCTTCCAGCTTTCCGGGACGAGCACACGCACCTCGTGGGCACGCGGCGCGTCTTCGTCAAGGCGCATGAAAGTGGGGGCACCGTTAACGATGGCGAAGTCACTGTCGACGAAGTTGGTGCGCACCGAGACTTCACGACAGTAGACCTTGTACTCGACGACGATGCCGGCACGAGCGCCCGTGCGCAGGTGCCAGCGGTTCTTGCTGGTCTTGGCGAAGGGCAGGGCTTCGCCAGTGCTTGAGCTGGCCTTG
>JAHEAK010000768.1 GCA_024642805.1 Kofleriaceae bacterium
ACATCGCGCTGGTCATTGCCGTCGGGCTCTTTGCCATCGTCGCCATTCGCGACTGGAAGGCAGATAAGCACAAGGCGGCCGAGGGATCCGAAGGCAACGCCAAGGCCAAGGCCTAGGCACTCTGTCCCTGGCTTGCTGCTGGCGTAGCGCGTTGCCATAGCCTGCACATCGCTTGCTGCTCGCGTAGCGCGTTGCCATAGCCTGCACCTCGCTTGCTGCTCGCGAGCGCGTCGCTATAACGAGTGTCGCGCCTAGTTGTTCTTGCGGTCCAGGCGCAAGACCTCGACCACCTGCGGATCTTTGGGATCGCTGGGACGAACCAGATAGAGCCCGACGAGCTCATCGAGGCCTGTGCCCTGCCAGGCCTTCCACAACACCGCTCCCTCGGGCGCTTCTCCGAGGGCCGCCAAACGCGAGCGCGCTTGTGCGGATTCGGCGCCAAGGCTCTGCCCACGCTCTTGCGCCAAGGCATTCCATCTCTCGGTGGCCTTGTCCCCGTCCTCAAAGTGCTCCATGCGCGTCACTCGCGTCACACTGCCTAGCTCGTCGTAATCAACGACCACCCAGGACTCGCCAAGCTCATAACCCTTGACGCCGCAGCGAACGTAGCTCTGTTTGCTCTGCTCGCGCGGCTCGAGGCGGCAGTAGTGATTGCCCTTGAGAGCATTCTCGGCCTGCGCCCTGCTCTGGCCGGTAGCCGCATGCAAACGCAAGTTGGCGCTGTTTCCACAGCTCATCAAAAGCAGTGCCGATGCCAGCAGCCAAAATCGTCTCATCGGCGAAATTCTAGCCGCCTTTCGGCCAGGGCGAGGTGCTAGGGTCCGCCAATGCAGCGATTTGTGGCATCTTGTGTCCTTCTCATGGCCTGCGGTGGTTCGAGCGGATTTCCCAATCCGAGCCCCACGCCTCCTCTGGCTCCCGCCGAAAACGATCCCAGCTACCAGCTGCGCGGCTTGCGCGACTGGGCTCTGATCGGCAACGAAGTCGACGCCGGCAACGAGGTCCTCGAGATATCGCTCGACGCCCCCAAGGGCACCGATTACGTCGATGCCTGGCTCGCCGGCGGCGAAGGCATTCGCTTCACCAAGGGCGACAACGGCTTCACCGCGAGCATCGATCTCAGCGAGCTCGGCCCAGGTGAATATGAAATTCTCTTTGCCGCCAACGGCAAGGACACGGCCTTCGCCAAGCATGTGTTCAAGCGCAGTCATCCGCTCTACGTGGTCGTGTCCACCGATTGGGACGATGCCGACACCAGCGACGAAGCGCTGGCCCTGCAAGACGATCTGCACGCCGAGCATCCTGAGCTCCTGCTCACGCACTTTGTCGGCCCCTACACCTTCACGGATCCAGAAGTAAGCCAGGAGCGCGAAGAGCTCTTGGTCAACTGGCTCAAGGGCATGCGCGATGTGCACAGCGACGAAATTGGCTTGCACATTCACCCCTATTGCACCTTCGTCGAGGCGGCCGGAAGCATTCTCGGCATCGCCGACATCGAGTGCAACACCAGCGAGTCGACGGTCCACGCCAATGATCTGAGCGGCTACACCATTCGGGTCTCTGCCTACAGCGAAGAGGACTTCACCAACTTGCTACTTGCCGCCGACACCCTCTTCGAGGACGCGGGCCTTGGCAAACCGACCTCCTTCCGCGCTGGCGGTTGGACGGCCGAGCTGCACACGATGCGCGCGTTGGAGGCGGCCGGCTACGTCGCCGACACCAGCGCCAACAACTGGGCGCGCATGGAAGAGTGGAACGCTCCCTTCTCGGGCACCCTCTATGCCTGGAACAAAGAACACTGGGCCAGCATCGGCGATGCCAGCCAGCCCTACTATCCTTCCACCGACGACATCCTGGTCACGGGCCCAGAGACCCTCGGCATCCTGGAAGTGCCAGACAACGGCATCCTCGTCGACTACGTCGAGACCTACGAGATGATCGATATTTTCGAGACCAACTGGGATGGTGGCCTGCTCGAAGCGCCGGTAAATTTCTCCATCGGCTATCACCCATCCAATTTCAACCCCGCTTTCAAAGAGCGAATCACCGACACTCTCACGCACGTAGATCAGTTCCTGGCTTCCGAAGACAAGGGCCCGGTGATCTACGGACGACTCAGCGACATGGCCAAGGTATGGAGGCGAGCCGAGTAGGCTCACCTGGAGGACACGATGACGACCGACACGATTCCACTGCGACTAGCCCAGCGAGCAAAGCAATCTCCCTACGCCCCCGCGTACTACGTCAAGCAAGGCGGCCGCTGGAAGCCCACCAATTGGCGCAGCTTCGCCGATGAGGTTCGCAGCGCGGGCAAGTCGCTGATGAAGCTCGGTCTTGGCAAGAAGAGCGCGGTCTCGATCCTCGGCTTCAACCGCCCCGAGTGGGTCATCCTCGATCTCGGTGCGATGAGCATCGGCGCCTGCGCGGCTGGCGTGTACACCACCTGCTCGCCCGAAGAGGTGCAGTACATCGTGAGCCACTGCGAGGCTGAGGTCATGCTCGTCGAAAATCAGGGCCAGGCCGACAAGGTCGCCGCAGTTCGATCGCAGCTTCCCAAGCTCAAGCAAGTGGTAGCCATGAAGGGCGCCGGCGATCTCGGCCCCGGCGTCATCAGCTGGGCTGACTTCATGGAGATTGGCAAGGATGTCTCCAACGCGGACTTCGAA
>JAHEAK010000769.1 GCA_024642805.1 Kofleriaceae bacterium
CACATGGGCCAGAGCATCAAGATGAGCATGGACAGCGTCATCCACGTGCCAGTCACAGGCATCAGCCAGGCCCAGCTTCCGCCGGCCCAGAAGATGAGCCAGGGCGCCAGGAGGTGTAGGGCCGAGGACAGGACCGCCGAGAAGATGGAGCCGAGCTTGAGCACCGGCCGCATGCGACACAACATGAAGAGGTGCGCGATGATGAGCAGGAAGACGGGCAGGGTGAAGAGGTGGAAGTGGGTCACTTCCAAAAGCTTGCGACGCGTCATCGACGAGAGCATGGGCGGCTCTTGTTCTTCGACGATGTCGTCTGGCAAGTCGAAGGCGGGCCCCTCGTCCTCGTCGACGCTCTGCAGGCCGGTGCTCGGCGGCGCCTCGTCAGCCTCTTGACCAGCCCCGGGCCCAGCCCCGGGCCCAGCCCCGGGTCCAGTCACGGGTCCAGCCACCTCACCAGCATAGTACTCCCTCGCGCCTTCAAAGGGCCGGTCGTCGACCAGGGCTGAGTAGTACAGAATAGAGACCACGAGCGCCGCCAAGGAGAAGCACAGAAAGGCGCTGTACAGGACCTTGGCCTCGAGCGAGAGCTGCTCGATGCGAAAGCCTTTTTGAGCGAACTGCCTCACGAGCCGCGAACGCTAGTAGAGGAAACCGATGCCGAGATTGAGAAGCGTGGCGTTGTCGCCGGCAACATCGCCACCCTTGCGCCTGAAGATGACGTCGCCCTTGAAGGCCAATTCAGGAATCGGGCGGAAGGTGAGTCCGCTGACGATATCGACGGTCGTGCGCGTGTCTTCATTGGGATCGGTGTTGTAGTACTCGACTCGCACAAAAGGCAAAAGCTCCTTTGCGGTATCGGCGCTATACAGGACGTTGTAGGCCAGCTCGCCGTAGGCGCCGAGCACTCGCTTGGCGACGTCGGTGATGGGGTTGCCGTCGGCATCCAGGACGGCATTGAGCTTCTCGGAATCGCCAATGCGGAACATGGCAAAGACCGCACGTGCTTCGACGCCGGAGAACTTGCCGCGAGCATCTGCCGAGAGCCCAAGCACCGAGACGTCTGCATCGACCTCGTCAGCGTTCTTGCCGGCGCTGTTGTAGTACCCCGAGACGCCAATGGTTGCGGCGGTGTCGGGAGAGAATTCGGCGCGGCCAGCGAAGGCCAGGCCATCGGTGCGGGCCTCCCCGACATCTTGCCGGCCACCGCGAATGCCGCTGCCGGCCGAGAATCCGAGCGGATTGAGGCCACCGAGCACGTAGAGCTGGTAGGCGATCTGATCATTGGGCTTGCCGCTCACGCCGATTCCGCCCTCGTGCCAGGTGCTCGGGATGATGACCTTGTCGACACTCGGGCGCTCGACGCCGTGGAAGCTGTTCGGTTCGTGTTGCTGATTGATGATGCCCATGGGCACGAGCACAACACCTGTGCGCAGCGTCAGCTCGCCGACGGCACTGGACCTGTCGAGCAAGTCATAGTCGATAAAGGCTTGTTCGACGGCGACTTCACCAACCGCACCATCGGCGGCAATGGCGTGCTCGACTTCGACTTCCGAGTAGAAGCGAATGTTGTCGGTAAAGCGTCGACCGACATAGAGCACGAGCCGATGGAGATCGATCTCGTTGCTCATGGGGCCGTCCTCGGGACGAGTGGCGCTGTAGTGCATCTCGCCGTAGCCGCCGATGCTGACCGGATTGTCGACCACGACCATCTTTTCCTGAGCGGGCTCAGCGGGAAGTTCCATCGTTGGACCGGTGTCTTGCTCGGGGACTTGCTCGGCGTGAGCGTCGTGGGCAAGTAGCAGGATGCAAAGGCTGGCGAATAGAGCGTTGTATCGTGTCATTTGGATAAACCTGTGGCCTCGGTCGCGATGGCGCGCAGGAGTAGCGCGCACCACCGAAGGGCGGCCGTCATCAATAGAAGGGTTAGGGGTGGCTTAGTTGGAAGCCTGCGAGACTCGCAGGGCTTTGGCTTCGACGATTGCCGTGTCGAAGAGCACGAGGGCTCTGCGCACGCCAATGGTTATGGCTCGTGATGAAATGGTCGCGCCGCTGACGCAGTCGATGTCTTTGTTGGGGCGTAGAGAGTCGTGCACCGTCTTGCCGGTGAACTGTTCTTGAAAGCGATGGTCGCGAATCTCATCCCCGCGGGTCTCGCGATAGACCATCAGCTCCTGGCGCAGCACCACGCCCTCGGTGCTGAGCTTGACGGCAAAGGTCATTGGCTCGTGCTGACCCATCTGATCGTCGATGAAGGCGTAGCCATCGACCTGCTTGCCCGTCATCGCGACGTAGAAGTAGTACTTGTCTCGGCCCAGCTCGTAGCCGAGGCGCTTTTTGAGAGCGCTCCGTTGGCTGGCGCTTGGCGAGAACTCTTTGAAGCTGATGCGCTCGCTCTTGGGGAAAAATGCAGCCAGGACCTTCTTGGTTGTGAAGTAGGTCTGCCCGGCGTGCGACTCCGAGCTGTGGCCCATCACGACGAGAGCCAGGGCAAGGGCCAGTAAGTAGCGGGTCGAATTGAAAACGATTTTCATTTTCTGTTTTGATTTAGCCATCGCCAGGGAGCCATGTCAAGGCTGCTTGCCTGCCAGCCGTCACTTTTTTGAATTTGAAACTCATTTTCAATAGTGCTGCAGGTGCGTGCAGGTATGTACCTTCTTGTGGCAGCGC
>JAHEAK010000147.1 GCA_024642805.1 Kofleriaceae bacterium
GATGCCGACGGTGAGCTCGGCGAGGCCGTAGTAGAGGAATGGATCGGAGAGGACGCGGGTGCGGGTGCTAGAGGCCGCGTGCCGGCGACGCTCGAGGACATCGGCGAGCCTGCCGCCAAAGAAGGAGCCGATGGCGAGACCGGCCATGAAGGTGGCCAAGACCGTGGCGATGGCCAGGGAGGAGGCGCCAAAGACCCCAATAAGTCGGCGAACCCAGACCACCTGCAAGACGAGACTGGTGGCCCCCGAGATCGTGAAGCAGATCACCAAGAGGGCCGGCATGGGCTGGCACCTTAGGCTAGAAATTGCCAAAGGTTCAAGATCACACGCGCTACTATGCTAGAAAGAGCCGGTGAGGCGAGGCAACCCCCAGTGAGCAAAGAGGGTCCAAATCGGCGTGGGAGACCTATTGTGAGTACGATCGTGTCCCGGCTGCCCTCCCGAGCGCTGGCCGTCATCGGCCCCAGGAAGCGCGCTGGCTCGGCCCCCAGTGAGCTCGACGACGAGTCGCTTTTGGATGCCTGCCGCAAAGGCCAGAGCGAAGCGATGGAGCTTCTGTACCACCGCTACAAGCGACGGGTGTATGGCCTGGTCACGCGCATCGTCGGCCCAGGCGACTCCGAAGAGGTGGTTCAGGAAGTCTTTGTCCGCATCTATCGTGGGCTCGGCAAGTTTCGCGGTGACTCGCAGCTGAGCACCTGGATCTATCGGCTGGCGGTCAACGCCTCGCTCAGTCACGTGGCCAAGCGCAAGCGCCGACCCGAGTGTGAAGAATATCAGGATCAGGCTCCAGCCGATCCAGCTCCGCTCGCCGACCCGGTGTTGACCCGTCGCTTGGAAGCCGCTCTGCAGACCTTGCCGGCCGGCTATCGCGCCGTGCTCGTCCTTCACGACATCGAAGGGCAGAGTCACGAACAGTGCGCAGAGATCCTCGGTTGCCGTGTCGGAACCTCCAAGTCGCAATTGCACAAGGCACGTGCCCGCATGCGCGAGATTCTCGACGTGAGTCTGCTGCCCCAGGGAGTTAGCCCAGGAGGTAGCCCAGGAGGTAGCCCAGGAGGTAGCCCAGGAGTTAGCCCAGCAACGCGCATTCCCGGGGCGGAGGAGCAGTAGATATACATGCGCTGCTCCGACGCACAGAAGAACTCGACCAGCTACCTCGATGGTGAGCTGTCTGCCGATGCCAGTGCGGCCGTGCGCGGTCACTTGCGCACCTGCGCGGCTTGCGAGGCGCTCTTCGAGCAGGAGGCAGAGCTCATCGAGGCAGCTCAGAAGCTTGCGCCCCTCGATCCGCCCGAATCGGTCTGGGAGGGGATTCAAAAGCGTCTGGCTGCCGAGGAGGTGCGCGATTCGCAATCGTCAGCACTGCTCCGTTGGCTTCGCTGGCGTCGCGGGCCAGCCCTGGCCTTCGGCCTAGGAGTGTGTGCTGCGGCCGCCATTGTTGTCATGCGTCCCTGGCAAGGACAGGGCGCACAGCCTGCAGCGAGCTTGGTCAAGGCGGATCACGAGGCGTCCCAGGTCGCCGACTCGCTCAGCTTCGTAGAGCAACGAGAGGTCGAGCTCTCGCTTGCCGATCGCGATTACATCCAGACCATCCAAGAGCTGCGCGAGCTGGTCGAGGAGGATCGCTCGGTGTGGAGTGAGCGCGAAGCCGCGGTCATTGACGAGCAGTTGGCAGCATTTCATCGCCGCGCCATCGGCGAACGACTGGCGGTGACCAGCGCGCAAGACATCGCCGGTGTTGCCTCGGAAGGGCGCGCAGCCCTCTACCAGAGCTACCGGGCCGAGATAGCCTTTTTGCAAGCCACGTTGGCTGGCGATTTGCCGGAGCTTCCATAGATGTCGAGAGCCGGATTGCCCACGATGTGCGCCGCGCTGCTCGTGGCGCTGTCTATTCATGCCTCGCTCGCTCAGGCTGAGGATGCTGGTGTGCCCGCTCGTCCGCCTGCCGTCTTCGAGCGCGATGCAGTCGAAGTGCAGGCTCCCGCTGGCGCGAGCTTTCAGAGAGTGCGCATCGACAATCACTTCGGCAATGTCTCGGTGCGTGGGCACGATCATCCCAGCATCGCCATCCAGAGTTTCAAGCGCGCCGATGATGAGGCGACCCTCGATCGCCTGGTTGTCTCGCTGGTGCCAGATGGCAAGGGGCAGGTAGCCATTAGCACCGCGCTGCGGGCTGGTGCCGAGTACAAGCCAGTTCGATCCGGTGGCATTGCCGTTGACCTGGTTGTCTTCGTGCCAAGGGCTTCTGCCGTCGATGCCGAGATTTGGAACGGCCAGCTCCTGGTCAGCAAGATCGACAACGGGGCCACATTGAGTGCCGACGAGGGCCGCATCGAGGTCAAACAGGTTTCCGGGGTCGTCGAGGCGGATATGCGCCACGGCGAGCAAGCCTTCGCAGAACTCTTCGGAGAGCTCTACGCACGCGGCATCGAGGGCTCCCTCGACATGAACGCCGTGAGCGGTAAGCGCCTGGAAGCTAATTTGGTGCGTGGCCGCATCGCGGGGACGGGGCTAAAGGTAGCGAACATGAAGATTCGATCGGTGTTTGGCGATGTCGACCTGAGCTCGGAGTTCGCGGCTGGTGGCAGTTACCGAATCTCGTCACGCAAGGGCAACGTCTCGATTCGATTCCACGGCCGTGCGCCGGTGGGCCTGAAGGTCCTGGCTCTAAAGGCCATGCTTGCCACCGAGCTGGAACCAAGCGCCGATGGCGAGAAACGCTGGCTGGCGCATTTCGGCGCTCGCACGGCCAAGGCGGTGCCCGCGAATCTCGAAATCTCGGCTCCGGCCGGGACCGTGGTCGTGCGTCACTTCTGAGCGGCTTCCAAATGCCCGGTCTGCGAACAGTTCCTAGTTCGGTAGCTCATCCTGGGAGCGGCTGGCTGCCACGGCGAGCATGACTTCTTGCAAGTGCTCCAACGTGTCAAAGCGACAGCTGAGCAGATAGTACTCGGCCGTCGTCACACTGCCCATGCGCTCTAAAGCCGCCTCGAGCTCGACCATCAGCTGGGGTGGGGCCTGGAAGTCGCCGTGGCCGTCGCCTTTCTCGTCCTCGAGGATGGCCGCTAATGCCAGGCGCACAGGTGAAAAGCTCAACCCGCCGGGCAAAACGATGCGCCACTGGTCAGGATCCAGTTTCTCCGACTGCCAGCTGCCACCAAGCGATTGTCGAACCGCCTCGCCGAAGTAGGCGCCGGCCATGGCCGCGATCAGGGCCGCGGTCTCGGGGGATGAGGATGGCGTTTCGCGCAGATAGTGATCGAGAAGGGGCAGGGTGTCGCTGTCGAACTCGAGTTCGAGGCCGACGGAGTTACGCACGGCGTCAAGAGCGCGGGTGACGAACTCGGCGATTCGAGCGGGGCAGCCCTCCAGTTTGCGATCCGTCTTCGTCATGGCGGCGCATACTGCCGCTGCTGGCCTGGAATGTCCAGGGCCGGTATCGATGGCCCATCCATGTGGATTTCTACTGTCCAGGAAGGCCTCGGAGGTGCTAACACGCTGTGCCGATGCACTCGGGGAGCTTGCAGAAGAAGGTGGCGTTTCGCGGCAGTCGCGCTGGCAGCGTCATGGGCACCCAGCAATTTCGCTGTGGATGCGGGCATCTCTTTCCGATTCGGGTCGCTCGTAGCGTCGATAGCGCCAGCGACGTGGAGCTTTGCAAGCGGGCCACCGAGAGCGCCCTTGACAGCGCGCTACACGTGGCCCACTGCGAGGCCTGCGGGCAGTCGCAGGTCATCAGCGTGCCCTTCACCTATCACGACGGGGCCAGCGCCATCTTCGCGTTGGTGCTGCCAGAGGCCTGGCGTTTTCGAGAGCTCGAGGAACGGGCCGCCTTGTTGCTCGAGCTTGCAGCCGAGGGGCTCGAGATTCCCGACTACGTGCTGGCATTCGAGGTCGTCTATGGCCCGGCCGGCCTCAAAGAGCATCTGCGTCTGCTGCGCGTGCGCGACCAGCAAGAGGATCAGGGCCGACATCGACTCCGCGATATCGAAGCGCGCCTGGAAGAGGCGGCCGTGGTCGAGCGTCGCATCGAGGAGCGCGAGCGGGCACTTGCCAACACCATCGCCGAGCTAGATCGACGCAGCTCCTCGCTCACCGAGCGCGAGCTGGGCTTGCACGATCGCAAGGGTGCCCTCGATCGCCGCAGCGAGGAGCTCGAGCGCAAGACGGCTGCCCTTGAGGAGGCAAAGATTCAGCTGCGCGCGGAGAGCCAGGGCGAGCTGCCGCATGTGCTCAACGAAGATCAGACGGTTGCCCTCGATGAGGAAAGTATCCTGACCTCGGCCCCTGACCTGAGCACCGAGGGCCGCGTGCGTTCACAGGCCACCGAGGTTTCGGGAAGCTCGGGAGAGTTCAAGTCGGCGGTCCAGGCCATGCCAGAGGGCCTGGAAGAAATGGTCGCGCCGCTAGAGGCCGACAACCCGAGCGCCGCCGAGACTCGTGTGGCTCCAGCTATGGGCGAGAGTGTCGGCCGAAGCCGCGCGCTTTCCGATATCGTCACTGGTGAGCATTCCGTGCGCGACACCGAGCCGCGCCTGGGACGCGTCGTGAGTTCCCTGCAGGAGATTGGTTCCGGCGGGATGGGCGCGGGCGCGATGCCTCCGGCCACCGAGGTCGGAGAGCACGACGTCACTGTGCCTTCATCCTCCGATCCAGATATCACCGCCTGGCGCCAACAAGGTGGCAAGGTGCTCAAGCTCCTGCGCGGCCAAGACCTGCGCCTGGCGGCCAGTTTGAACGACGCGGCCCTCGAGGAGCTCATGGCCAGCGACATCCGCGCGCTCTTGCAGCTGCATCGGATGCCCGGCTATCCACTGGTGAGCTTGACACTGGCGCGTGCCACGACCCTGGCAGACGAAGGAGGGCAACCATTCTCCTTTCACTTCGACATCGCGGTGCCAGAGGATCGCCAGGCTCTGGAGGCACTGGCCAACGACTTTCGCTTCACTCTCGATCTCTATGACCAGGGTCATCGGCCGATGCGCCAGCGTCGACTCGCTGCGCCTCTCGCTGGCAACGTTCGCTATGTGATGACCTTGGCTGCAGACGCGCGCAAGAGCATCGCCCCAAGGGCTCGATCCTTTCAGTCGGCCGTCAACGCCTTCGACAACGATCGCTACGATCGTCTCGGCCGCACCCACGCGCTGGCACGCGAATTTCGCGATTCTCTGCTCGACAAGATCGCAAAGCCCGCTGACCTCCACGTCGCCTTGCAACTGTGCGAGAAATTCAGCGAGCCCGCTGGCGAAGAGTACCTGGTGGCCATTCGCAGCTATCCTTTCGATCGCTGGCACAAGCGGAGGTTGCAGGTGATCAAGCGCGCCGTCGATCTCGGCATCTGGATGGGCCCAACGCTGGCTCGAGTCGCGGTCTCCGAGGAATTGGTGCGCAGCCGCAAGGAGCTCGCTAGCACGTGCCTCAAGAACTTTGCCGACTTTTCAGGAGGCGGGGCCTCGGCCATGACCCGCCAACAGATCGACGCCAACTGGGCCGCCCTGCGCCAAGAGGCCACAGAGCTTGGGCTGCGCGTGCCCGGTCAACACACAAGCGAGCTTGAGTCGGAGGCCAGCGGCACCATTCGGCCAGCGGAACCGCGAGTCCTCAGCAGTTCGGCGCTCATCGAGTCCGACGAGGTCTTGCTCAAGCAACTGAGGGAGCCGGAGGCGCGCTTGCAGAGCATCATTGCCCTCTGTGATCGCAAGACCCTTCCTGGGGTCGATCCGCTCTTTCGCGCCCTGGCTGAGCTGCCCTTCGACGAGGCCGCAGAAGCGTTTGCCGCCGTCACCAAGCTTGGCAACCAGGCGACAGAGCCACTGCTGGTTCTTCTCACGTGCCCCTCCGCGCACCTTCGCCACGGTGCCGCCATGGCCCTGTGCGAGCTTGGCAATGACGAGGCCGTCGACATCATCTGCGAGGACCTGATGAAAGACGAGGGCTCGATGTGGCGCGAGTACGCAGTCGCCCTTGGCCGTGTGGGGTCGTCGGCGATCATGCCGATCGTGGCGCGCCTGCGATCACAGGGCAAGCGAGCGCAGGCACGAGCGGTCTGGACCCTCGGCTACATTGCCGCGCAAGGGGCGCGCAAGCCGGTCGAGACCTTGGCCAATGGACGCGATGCCAAGGTCGCCCAGACGGCGAGCTCGGCCCTCGAGCTCATGGGGCGCTTGCAGAAGGGCGACATCGTCGTCGAGCGCAGCGCGAGCGAGCAGCTCTACTCCGAATCCTTCTACCGCGCGCTCACGGGCGAGCAACTGGGCTATGCCAGCTCCGAGATGAGCGGTCCAGCCATGCTGCTGGACGATACCGATCTCATCGAGGCCATGGAATAGCGCCAGCTCGAACCTGACGAGAGTTCAAGGGTTTACTGGCCTTGGCTCTATCGGTGGCGAAGCTCCGGCTGGATCCCTAACTCATTCGCGAGTATCCGGGCAGATCGTGGCCAGAGCCGCGACGATCAGGGTATGCTTTTTTTGCCTTACAATCCGCAATGGAAACGCTCCGGTCGAGCGAGTCAGCGACAAGCAGTTCATGCGCTACGGTATCTTCTCAGACACACACGCGAACATCGAAGCCCTCACCGAGGTGATGAAGGCGTTTGAGCGCGAGAGCATCGACCGTTATGTGTGCATCGGCGACACGGTTGGATACGGCGCATCGCCAAACGAGTGTTGTGACATCGTTCGCGAGAAGACCGCCTTCACGATCTTGGGCAACCATGATGCGGCAGTCTCTGGTCGCATGGACTACTCGTATTACTACGACGCCGCGCGCAACGCGCTCGATGCCCACTCCAAGCAGATTACCAGCGTCAACATGGACTGGCTCAAGAGCCTGCCATACGAGATGCGCGAAGAGGGCGTGACCTTCTGCCACGGCTCGCCCGTCAACCTCGAGGAGTTTGAGTACATCTTCTCCTCGGAGCAGGCCGCTCGTTGTCACGAGATCTGGGATGACCTGAGCACGGTGACCTTCATCGGCCACTCGCACCTGTGCAAGTCCTTCGCACTCACACGCACCGAAGTCTTCGAGGTCGTCGCCGACAAGTTCGAGCTCAGGCCCGAGCATCGCTACATCATCAGCGTGGGCTCGGTTGGTCAGCCGCGCGACTATGATCCTCGCGCCAGCTACACGATCTACGACACGGCCACCAAGGTCTTCGAGTTCAAGCGCGTCGAGTACGACATCGATGCCGCGGCCCAGAAGATCTTCAAGAGCGATCTAGAGCGCAACTTCGGCAATCGTCTCTTCCTGGGCGTGTAAGCGCCTCGAGCGCCGCTATCCAAGAGCTCGCGAGCGCGTCTGCAAGCCAGCCCGGGGCTGTCCGCTATCAGGTGCGCTCGTGGAAGCTAGTGTGGTGTGTCACGGCTAGCGACGGCCGAGCTGGCCAGGTGCAGCTCTTCTTTGCTGGCCTTGCGGTACTCGCTGCTGCTGATGATCTTGGAGCGCTTCATGACCCGCAGTATGGTGGCAACGCGGGCAGCGCTCACTTCGTCGAGGCCGCCAGCCTCACGTATGCGGGCGCTCATGCTGGTAGGTTCGGGCGTGAGAGCCGCCAAGAAGGCGGTCTGGTGAATGCTGAGTGCTGATGCCGGCACACCAAACCAGCGCTGAGATGCTTCGGTGATGCCGTAGGTGTCCTGATCGCCGAGCTCAATGATGTTGAGGTAGACCTCGAGGATGCGCTTCTTGCTGACGTTTTGCTCCAGTCGCCATGTGATGATGGCTTCTTGAAGTTTGCGCGCCAGGGTGCGCTTGCGGTGCAAGAAGAGGTTCTTGACCAGCTGCTGACTTATCGTAGAACCACCACGCAGGAAACGACCGGTGTGCACGTCGATAGCGAGAGAGCGCTCGATCTGGTGGGCGTCGAATCCATCGTGGTGAAAGAAACGCGCGTCCTCGGCGGCCACGAAGGTCGCGGGCACGAAGCTTGGCAGCTCCTCGTAGGCGGTGAAGCCGGATGCGCCTTTGACCAGGAGGTGCGGGCGACCATCGGGGCTGCGATGTTCGTAGTCGGCAAGCAGGGACTTGGTGTCGGCGGCGGGCGGCTCGCGCACTGCCTGGCAGCCCTCGAGACCAGAGGACACCTTCAGGCTGGTGTCGTCACCCTCGTGGCGCGAGAGGAAGAGCTCGACCTCACTTTGGATCGTCCCGCGCAACTCGAGGCCGGCGAGCGAGGGACGCAGCGCCGACGGCAGGGCGCTGAGTGCGGTGTCGCAGCCAACCTTGGGCATGCGTAGTTTGAGCGTGGCCAGATCGGGCATGAGGGAGCCGCGCGACCATTGCCCGCTGGCGTGACCGACGACTGACAACTCGGCGCTGCGCACCGAGCGCAGATCGATCTCGGCTTGATACGCAGCATCTTGCTTGTGGAGACTGGCAGTCGCGTCGACCTCGAGATCAAGCTCGAGGGCTCGCTTGGCAAGGGCAGAGGACTCGACCACCAAACCGCGCAGGGCCAGCTTGGCGTCAGTCTTGATGCCACGCCCGTAGGCAAGGGACAGATGGCCGCTTGCCATGGTCTCTCGCGTCACCAGGGCCTTGGGCAGCCATGGGCTCATGAGAAAGACGGGGGCCTCGGTGAGCTCTGCCTCCAGCGAGCCGCCTCCTAAGGTCGGGCTCAGTTGCGCAGCGATCTGGCCCGTGGGCCTGTCGACGCCTGCGCGGGCGTGGACCCGCCAGCTCTCGTCGGCCTCGGTGTTGGCGATCACGAGGTCCTGGACGAGCGCGCGACCTTCCGGGCTGCTCAGCCGCAGTGCGCCGCCGTCGGCAAGGAATCGCTGCAGGCCCTCGCCATGGCGCTCGTAGTCGATGGCCGCTCGCGGGAATACACCGTTCAAGGTGTAGCTCTCGCGTTCTAAGTGAAGTTCTGATGTGCCAAGCACGGCGTGCACACTGTCGTCGTTTACTTGAATCGTCACGCCCGTGGCCCACGCACTGCCACGGCCGTCGAGCTTCATGTCGATGCGTCCGTTGATGACGCGCAATCGTCGCAGCTGGTTCCGCGAGCTTTCCCTGCCGACATCGCCTTCGCGCTTGGCACTTCGGCCACGAGTCAAGAGCGCGTCCAAGTTGGTGCTGCCATCCTGATGGACGGTGACCGATGCGCTGGGCGACTCGATCAGGATCTCGTTGGCTGCCAGCCCTGCATCACCAACGCGAGCGGGCGCGACCGCTGCGATGACGCGTTTTGCGTACAGAGAGTCTCCCACGCGCACATCACTGAGCTCGAGTGTGCCCGTCAGGCCGACCCTGGTGTCGCCGATTCGCACGGGCACCCCGAGCAGTTCACTGGCGGCGCCGGCCAGCTCGACGTGGACCTTGTGATCGAGCAGAGACTTGCACAAAAGCGGCGGCGTTAGGCACACGCACGCGGCAACGCCAAGAAGGACGCGTTGTCGCTGGTCCGTGGCCTCGGCCTTGCCCATCGGCTGCTAGTGCCTCGCGATCTCGCCGGTCTCGCGTCGCTCATCACCACCGTAGCGACGCTCGTGGACTCGTCGATCGCGGTCGCCGCGCTCGATGGTAGAGAGTCGTGCACCTCCGAGGATGGCTTCGACGAGATCTTCGAACTCGAGGCCCGCTGCGTGCGCGATCTTGGGCAAGAGGCTGTTGGGTGTCATGCCTGGAACGGCGTTGACCTCGAGGATGTACTCGTTGCCAGACTGGCTCACGATCATGTCGACCCGCGTGGCTCCCGAGCAGCCCAGAGCGCGGTGCGCCATTTCCGCCTGGGTGAGGATGCCGCGGTAGCGCTGCGGACTTACCCGCGGGGGGATGAAGTACTGGTTGCAGTCTGAGTCG
>JAHEAK010000770.1 GCA_024642805.1 Kofleriaceae bacterium
GCCGCCGCAGGACGCGCGGCAAAGATTCAGCGTCGCTTCTACGACACCGAGCTCGGTATATCCTATCTAGCGGCAGCCACGAAGCCGGGGCGGCCCTAGCCGTACTGCCCTACTCAGTGCCGCCGGCTACGCCGGCTCGCCCGCTCCAACCAAACAGGAAGATCGGCGGCATGATGAGGAGGTTCAACCCCCGCCAGGTAAGGGCCGCTGCAAGGGCGTCGGCCGGTCCGATGCCCGCGCGGCCCAGACCCAGCACATAGACGGACTCCCAGTACCCGAGACCCATGAGGCTGCCGGGGATGAGGGAGGTCAGCGTGACCATTGCTTGGATCGCGGTGCCGATGATCGGATCGAGGGTCTTCCCGATTGCGGACATCAACGCCACTAGGATCGCACCGTGCAGCACGGCGCGCAGACCGGTGATAATCACGTTGGCGACCACAGCGCTCCGGCGATGCTGGGTCACCAAACGGAAGGTAGCGGGCAAATCCTGCAACCGGTCGACCCAGCGGGAGGGCAATAGCTTGCCCGCAAGCCGCGAAGCAGAGTCGGACATGGTGACAAACAAAACACCCCCGAGCACCGCAAGGCCGAACCCACCAGCGAGCAGGCCGGCCCGCGGATCGACGAGCAAGCCGAGACCCACGGCGCCCAGAACTGTAAACCAGGTGAGGGAGACGAGCTTGTCCACCAAGACTACCGCCGCCCCCTGCGGCACCGGCAGATGGTGTCGCCAGAACCAGGGCAAGGAGAACTCGGAAACCCGTCCTAAGAAAAAGCCAAGGACCCAAGCGATGCAAAATCCTTTGATGCCTGGCATCCAACCCAAGTTGTCGTCTACCGCACGGCCTAGCAGGGTCACCCCCAACGCACCTAGAAACACGGACATTACGCCCAGGAGCGTAGCGAGCACCAACGGAGCTGGGCGGGCGGTCTCGATCGCCTTCCACGAGTCACCAATGTCGCCGTACGAGGCCACGACAATCACGAGCGCAAGTCCCCAGAGGAGCTTCAAACCGAGGAGGAGTAGCCGCTTCTTCATAGCGTCGTCATGCCCTCACTCGATGAAGCGAAACAACTGAATCCTACCGTCTTTGGCGACCAGCTCGAGCTTCCCTTCGGCGAGCCTGTCCTGGTGGAGTTGCTTCGTCCAACCTTTGAGCTCGCCGATGTCGAGCATTAGGTACTCGGTAGGACCCTCGTGTCGATAGTCCCAGATCTCGGCGCGGTTGCTGAGGTGCGGGGCGATTCGACTGGTGGCTATGACGGACGCATCCGCGGGGATCTGCTCGATGAGACCACGAAGGGCCTCGTATCGCTCCTCCTGAGCCTGGGTCAGGCTGTGCGGAATCTTGGCCCAGCCACCTCGGAAGGAAGTGTTGGGCGCTGTCCCGCCAAATTTCCAGCTCATCAACAGACTCGAGGCCAGAATGCAGGCGAGCAGCACGGTAACGAGCTGCCCGCGGGCCAGTCCGATGCGCTCGGCGAGATCGCCGTCCCGCAGACGACGAATCGCGATGGGTGTCAGCGCGAAAAGGACGGGGAAGAGCACGACCGAGTATTGGAAGTGAATCGAGAAGACCGGTTCGCGACTCGCCAGGAGAATATAGAACAAGCCGAACGCGGCCGCGAAGCGCCAAGGCTTGCCGAGCAGAGGCAAGAAGGCCAGAGGCAGCAGCAGTTGAATGAGGTAGATGACCTTGGCCTCACGCAGCGAGAAATCGATGGCGAAGGTCGGGTTGGTGAGGAGCGAGAGCAGAATGCCGCCCAGGCTTTTTCCGCCGCTCATATCCTTGTAATACCAGCCGAACCCATACTGGCCGCCCAAAGGGTCGGCACTGCCCATGATGAATACCTTGACCAACATGAAGTAAAGGGCCGCCACGCCAATCGTGATCCATCCGGCCCGCACGAAGCGAGGGTCTCGAGTCAGAACGGCGGCGAACGCCACGCACGCAATCAGCAATGACGCGTCTTCTCGAATCAAGAGCACGAAGGGCAAGAGGATGAAGTAGGCCCGCAAGCGACCCGTGGTGAGCAAATACAGAAGCCACAGCATCGGCATCGCCAACAGCGTCAACGAGTGAAACTCGTACAAGTTGGCGCCGTGCAGAGCCGGATAGACGGCCCAAGCCACGGCCAGCGTCAACCCGGCCCACACCGAGCCTAGATGATCCCGGCCGAGGAGGTAGGCCGGCAGCACGCCAGCGCCGCACCAAATCGCCTGCAGCACCAGAATGAGCTCGGCCCGCGGGTAGAGGTGGTAGAGGGGCGAGAGCAGGACCAAGATGGCGTCAAAATGCGCGTTGGCGTGGTTGCCCGTGGCGATGAAATTGCTGCCTAGAAAATTGCCATGGCTCGAGTGGTAGAAAATGTTGTCGTAGATCGCGAGATCCAGGAGCCGGGTTTGCAGGGCGTGGTGATTGTTGATCGCCAGGCGCGAAAACCACGCCGCATAGGCCGCAAAGAGTAAACCAACGACGGCCGATGGCCCGATCGCTCTAAGTCGGACGCGCCACGTCGGGGCTGTAGCGGCCCGGCGAGCGCGGGAAGCCTCCCAGAGGAAGGCCACAGTCGGCAGCAGGCAGGCGGTTGCGCAGATGATGAAGAAGAGTGTGTGGATTGGCCGCGATGATTCGACTCGTGGCTG
>JAHEAK010000148.1 GCA_024642805.1 Kofleriaceae bacterium
GCTGCCACCAACCCCGGCCCCCGCTCGCATACTGATGCCGAGCCCGCCCAAGTTACCAGGGCAAATGGCGACGCGCGTCGCTCCAGCAACGGTCCGCGCCCCTGCGCCAGCACCGGTTCGCGCGCCAGCTCCAGCAACGCTTCGGGCACAGGCTCCGGCAGCGATTCGCGCTCCGGCTCCAGCAGCCGCCCGAGTGCCCGCAGGCAACGCGCCCACCCTTCGCGCCCCCGTGGCCGCTGCCCCCGCCGCAGAGCGCATTTCCAAAGTTCTGCAAACACCCACGGCCGTGTCGGCACGCGAGAATTATTCTGAAGAGGAAGACGACCACGGCACGGGCAGCGGATCGAGCGCTTCGGCCTCCCTCGACAGCATCGACGTGGCCCTGGCCGAACTAGAAGCTGATAGCTAGACCGACTCGGGCTGCCACAGCGCCTCGTCGTGACCATCGGCGTGCAGCGCGTAGCGCCCAAAGACAAAGAGCGCATCGGAGAGGCGATTGAGGTAGACGAGATGCCTGGCATCGACCTCGGTGTCTTGGCTGAGCGCGACCACCGCTCGCTCGGTACGTCGACACACGGTGCGGGCCAGGTGGAAAAAGCCGGAGCACTCGCTGCCGCCCGGTAGTACGAAGGATCGCAACTCCGGCAAGTCGGCGTTGAGCAGGTCCATCTCGTCTTCCAGTGCTTCGATGTGGCTGAGCGCAATGTCGGGAAGGCTCTTGCGCCGCTCGGCATCGGGCGTGGCCAGCTGGGTGCCGACGTTGAAGAGCTCGTTCTGAACGCGCACGAGGGTGGCGTGCAGCTTGGGCTTGGCGGCACTCTTGTCGAGCGAGCTTATGACCAGCCCGACACAGGCGTTGAGCTCATCGACCAGGCCGTAACAGTCGATGCGAGCGCTGGCCTTGCTGACCTTGTCGCCACCAATGAGCTGGGTCTTGCCCTGATCGCCAGCCTTGGTATAGACCTTGTTGATTCGCACCATCGCCCAAGCCTCAGTTGGCGCTCGGGCTGACCACGGGCAGCGAGACCCGTCGGGCCGCTGCGCTGAGATCGGGCTCGATGCCATCGAACTCGAGCTCAAAGCCGGCATCAGCGATCATTTGCATGTCGTCGGTGGGCGCGTTGCCACCGGTGGTCAGGTAGCCAGAGGTGAACATCGAGTTGGCTGGGTACAGCGCCAGGGGCTGCAACGAGCGCAGGTTCACTTCGCGACCGCCAGCAATGCGCACATCGGCCTTTGGACACAGGAAGCGGAACAGACACAGGGCTCGCAACGCGTAGCGCGGGTTGATGCGCTGATGGGCGGCCAGAGCCGTACCTGGACGAGGATCTAAGAAGTTTACTGGAACCGAATCGACTTCGAGCTCACGCAGGGCAAACACCAAGTCGATGAGATCCTCTTCCGATTCGCCAAGGCCGACGATACCGCCGCAGCAGGTCTCCATGCCGGAGGCCTTGGCGAGCTTGACCGTGTTGACTCGATCGGCCCAGCTGTGCGTCGTCACGACCTTGTCGTAATAGTTCTCACTGGTCTCGAGGTTGTGATTGAAGCGATCGATGCCCGCCTCGGCAAGGCGTTTGGCTTTGGCCTCGGTGAGCAGACCGAGCGAGGCGCACAGCTCGATTTGGTATTTCTCTTTGATCTGCTTGGCAGCCTCGCAAATCACATCGAGGTCGCGCTCGGAAGGACCGCGGGTGGCGGTCACCATGCAAAATCGCTTGGCCTGAATCGCTGCAGCTTTCGACGCTGACTCGACCAGGGACTCGACGCTCTGCATGGGCTCTTTGCCAGCCGGGCTGCCCTGTGGCGCGCTCTGCGAGCAGAATCCGCAATCCTCGGGACAGGCACCGACTTTGGCGTTTTCGAGAACCTGGATGTGCACCTTGCGTCCAAAGTACTCGCGGCGCACGCGAAAGGCCGCTTGCAAGAGAGGCAAGAGCTCGTCCTCGCTCGCGTGCAGGACCTCCAGGCATTCGCTGCGAGTGAGGGCCTCACCGGCCAGAGAGCGCGCTGCGAATGCATCCCAAGTATTAGCTGCCAGAGCCGTCATGGCCGGCACACTAGCACAGGCCACCGGCGCCAGGTGTATGTGGAAACCCGTCGAGGAGCCCGTTATCAGCACAGCTCGGCGACCTGCAATCAGGGCAGCTCGGCGACCTGCAATCAGGGCAGCTCGGCGACCTGCAACTCGCCCGTTCGCGAGTTTGTCAGGGCACCTTTGGCCCGCACATTCCACGAGCGCTCGGTCTTGTTGGCGATGGTGAAGAGCTGGGCGTCGAGGGTGTAGGGGGCACCCTGCATCTTCTCGGCGGCGCTCTCGTCCTTGATAGGAACCAAAATCTCGACGACCGCGGAGGCGCCGGCGGCGATGATGCGCTCGACCCGAACTTCGCCCTCGCCATTGAACCAGGCCTCGGAAACCAGTCGGTAGTGCAGCCGCTTGAGGTTCAGGCTCTGACTGGTCGGGTTGTGAACCTCGACAAAGAGCTGCACCGAGCGCGAGTCGTAGGCCTGAATCTGAGGCGACTTCATGCCGAGCACGGTCATCTTCGGACGAGCCGAGGAGCATGCGCTCAAAGCGACGAGAATCAGGGCTGCTACATGTAATCTTAGGTGGGACACGACCGTACTCACATTAGGGTAATGCGAGCTTTGGGCCGATCGCAAATATCTGGAATCAAAAGACCGAGATTGGCAAATCTGTGTAAGCGTGTTCGCAGTGTTGCCGCCGGTTCACGATTTGGGGCGCGCGCAAAATGCCCCGGCCAAGCCTCGCGATTGGGCCTGGCCTCGGCTTACGCTTCTCGCCGGTGAAAATCGACAAGAACAAACGCGTCCGCATCAAGGTGAAGCTGCAGGTCGAAGGCGGCGAGGTGCTCGAAGAGAGTGCCGTCGAATACCATCACGGCAACGGCAAGATGCTCGACGGCCTGGAGGAGGCACTAGAAGGTCTCGCCACCGGCGCCAAGAAGAGCGGGGTCATTCCTGCGGCCAAGGCCTTTGGCGGCGCTGCTCACCAGCACAAAAAGGTGATCCCGCGCGGCGAGTTTCCCAAGGATGCCGAGCTAGCAGTGGGAACGACGTTTCAAGCTGGCAGTGCGGGCAAGGAAGTTCTTATCGAGGTCGTCAGCATTGGCGACACAGAGATTCAAGCCGTGCTCAAGCACCCGCTCGCCGATAAGAACATCGCCTATGAGGTGGAGGTGCTCGGCGTACGCGATCCCGCGGCAGCCCCACCACCGCTTCCCGCCGACGCCATCGCCAGCGACGACGACTAGTGCCACGACTCTACGCGCACCGCGGTGCTGCTGCGGAGCTACCAGAAAACACCCTGCCCTCTTTCGAGCGGGCGGCTAGCTACGGCGTCCATGCCCTGGAGATGGACGTACACATGAGCTCCGACGGAGTCGTGGTGGTGTCACACGATCCCGATGGTCAGCGCATGTGTCGCGAGTCGCGCGCCATCAAACAAACGCCCTATACCGAGATCGCTCGCTGGGACGCGGGCTGGGGTTTCGTCACCGCGAACAAGGATAGGCCCTTCGCCGACAGTGGCTTGCGAGTCCCGCGTCTCGACGAAGTTCTGGATGCCTTTCCCGATCTCTACATCAACGTCGATCTCAAGCAAGGGCATCCGTCCATGGTGGCCGAGGTCATGAAGATCGTCAGGCAAGCGCGCGCCGAAGAGCGCGTCATCCTGGCTAGCTTTTCCCAGGCCACCTTGCTGCACCTGCGAGCGGCCGGCTATCCCGGTATCACCGCGATGGCCGCTCTCGATCTGGCCGCCGCCCTCTTTCTGCCAAGCTCGCTGGTTCGGTCGCTACCATGGCGGGGCCAAGCTGCACAGATTCCTACCGGGCACGGACGCTTTACCTTGGCGGCGCGCTCCATCATCGCGCGCTTGCACGGTCTCGGCGCGCGTGTCGACTTCTGGACGATCAACGACCCGAGGCAGGCGCGCACGCTGCTCGAGCTCGGCGCCGATGGCATCATGACCGACGATCCCAAAGCGATCGCCCCGGTCTTTGAAGGTCGCCAGTAGGGGCACAAGCGTACGCTGCAAGGGCGCGCTGGCAGCACATGTCGCCGGCCTGTCCAGGCCGAGCTTGGATCGCAGACCTTTCGACGCCGGCCTTTTCCAGACCGGCGGCGGAACAGCTCTTAGGCCGAGGCGCGCTCGGGAAGCTCGAGGGCCTCCGCCTTGGCAACGCACACCGTGCGCAGCTCGGCGATGACCTCGCCGGCGACCTGCAAGAACTCTTCGATCTGACGGACGCTGAGATCACCCATGTTGGCGACCTGCAGGAACCTGTCGGCGAGAACATCCTTGCAGCCGTAGATGATGTAGCCGCGCGCCTTCAGACCATCGTAGAGGTCCTGGAAGCTCACGCCGCTCGGCACGCAACAGGTGACGATCGAGTGCGACTCGTTGCCGGTGCGGGTGAATGGCGCCATGCCCAGCTCGCCAAGACCGCGTCGCAGGCGCTGATTTCGCTCCTTGTACATCGAGAAGCGAGCGTGGTGGCCGTCGGCCAGGAACTCGCCGAGAGCGGCATCCAGAGCAAAGTAGGCCGACACCGCAGGGGTGAAAGGAGTCTGCGCGAGCTCCTCGATGTAGCGGCGATAGCGCTTGAGATCGAGGTAGTACGAGCGAGGCTTGATGCTCTCGATTTTTTGCCAGGTACGTGGCGAGACGCTCAAGAAGCCGGCACCGCTGATGGCGTGCAGGCACTTGTTGGCGCTTGCCCAACACACATCGATGTTGTCGCGAACGACGTCGATGTCCTCTGCGCCCAGTGCACTGACGGCGTCGACCAGGAAGAGAGCATCAAAGCGACGGCAAATAGCGCCGACCGCGTTGATTGGGTTGAGGAGACCAACCGAGGTCTCGTGGGCGGTCATCGCCACGACGGCGATATCGGGATTCTCTTCGATGGTGCGCTGCACGTCGGCAGGATCCACTTGGTCGCCCCATGCGTAGCGCAGATGCACCACGTCCATGTCGTGCAGGCGGGCAATCTCGTGCATGCGCTCGCCAAAGGCGCCATTGTCGATGACCAAGATCTTGCCATCGCGTGGCACCGTCGAGGCGATGCCGCACTCCATAGCCGCCGTGCCGCTGCCGGTCACCACACAGACCGTGTGCTCTGCGCTGGCCCGGAAGACGCGACGAAGGCGTTGCGTGAGCGAAACCATCAGCTCGCTAAAGCTCGGATCGCGATGGCAGACATCGTGGTGCACCATGGCGCTCTTCACGTTGGCCGTGGTGTTAACCGGGCCCGGGTTGAGCAGGGTGTACTGGGGGTGATTCTTGCTGTCGAGGATGGCGGTGACCTGCTCCTCGACCTCGACGGGATTGCTCAGGCCCCATGGCCATGCGGTGCGGCCCATGAGCATCTTGACGCGACCAACACGTGCCAGAGCGGCGAGCCCGTCCTCCAGACCTGGGTTGCTCAGCTTGTCGAGCTCGGGAATGATCTCGCGAGTCACCAGCGCATGGCCGGTGAACACGGCGTCGAAGGTATCAAGGTCGAGTCCCATGTCACTGACGCTGTTGCTCGAGTTCTTGCCGCGGCCGTCGCGCAAGACCACCTTGAACTCGTTGCTCAAGTCAGCGGTCGGTGGTGTCGAGACACAAATCGTTGCGACATTGGAACCGAGCTGGACGTTGCACAACTCGGCGAGTGCTTCGCGCTGAAGAGGCCGGTCGCCGCGCAGCACCAGGCAGGGGCTGTCTTCGCTCGCCAAGAACTCACGGGCAATCAGCACAGCCGAGCCACTGGCCTGACGCCAGCTGCGATTGGAGAAACAGCGCACCTTCATGCCGCGCATCTCGTGAACGTTGAGTCGCTCGAGCAGCTCCTCGGCGTGCTCGCCGTCGACGACGGCCACATCTCTGATACCCATCTGGTGCAGAGAGGTCAGCGTGCGGCGGACCATGGCGACCATGGAAGGAGCCAAGGTGCTGCCACCTTCGAGAACAAGGCGATGGGCGAGTACGATTGCGCGGGTGATCATAGGAACCTCGTCGGCTGCTATGAGCAAGAATTGCTCCACCCATGATTTCCTGGGTTTAGCCCCAAAAGTGTTCAAAAGCTGACAGGAGAGTGGTAGTTCACCACCACTTTTGCCTACATCGCTGACGACTTCCTGTCAGGGCGCAAACTCGGTAGATACCGGTAGCTTGCGGCAGATCTCCGCAATGTGAGGAAGCTTCGCAACAAACTCTTTGCGGACTCCTGCTGTCGGCTGGCGCCCGTGGTATCGCTCGATCCAGCATGAAGGCGATCATCTTAGCAGCAGGCATGGGAACGCGTCTGGAGGCTGTCTCCGGCGGCATTCCCAAATGCATGGTCGAGGTGGCCGGCGTTCCTCTCATCGATCGCATGATCGAGCGCATCGCGCAGGCGGGTATCGATGAGCTCATTGTCGTAACTGGCTACCAGGCCGAGGTGCTGCGTGCGCACGTGCTCGGCCTTGGCCATCCGCTCGCCAAGCGCGCCATCTTCGTGCACAACGATCGCTTCGCGGACATGGGTAACTTCTACTCCCTCTTGGTGGCGCAGGAAGCGGTCGCCGGCGACTCCTTCATCAAGCTCGATGGCGACGTCCTGATGGATCGCGAAATCCTGCCCAAGCTCTTGGCGGCTCCCGGCCCGGCAGCCCTGGCCGTCGATCGTCGAGATGGCATGGGCGCCGAGGAAATGAAAGTGCGCGTCGACGCCGCCGGTCACATCATCGAACTCAACAAGCGCATGGATCCCAAGGTGGCGCTGGGCGAGTTCATCGGCGTCGATCGCGTGGATGCGGAGCTCGGCGAGACAGTGTTTGCCAAACTGCGCGAGCTCATCGAGCTGGGCGAGACGGACGAGTACTACGAGCGCGCTTACGAGCGCCTCTTGCAGGCGGGCACGCCCTATCAGGTCGCCGACATCACCGGTTGCCAGTGGACGGAGATCGACGATGCCGTCGATCTCGCACACGCCAACAAGATGCTTGGCGCCTGAACGCTGGGCCGAAACACGGCGCCTAGGCACTGCGCCCAAAGGTCGCAAGACGGATCGCTAGGGCCGATTGCTCGGCAAATAGCTGTTCGGAGAGCGAGCGCCTAGAATGGGCTCTCGTTGTCGAGGGCCTGGCCATCATCGTCACGCACGGTGATGACTTTGTAGACTTCCTTCTTCTCTTTTTTCTTCTTCTTGGATCTGCGATCGTCGTCGTCGTCCTTCTTGCTCACGCGCTTCTTCTTGGAAGAACGCTCGTCGTCATCGTCTCGTTTGCTTGACTTGCTGGACTTGCTGGACTTGCTCGACTTGCTGCGCTTGGCGTCGCGATCGTCGTCGTCCTCGTCATCGTCATCGTCATCCTCATCGCGGCTGCGCTTCTTGCTGCGCTTCTTGGCTCGCTCCTCATCACGCTCAGCGCGAGCCAGACGCTTGTCGTCGTCTTTGCTCTCCTTGGCTTGCTTCTTCTTGCGCAACTTTCGAGCTCGATCGCGCTCGGAACTCGAGCTGCCGCGACTACCTCGCCGTGCACTGCCATCGTCATCATCGGAGTCATCGCTCCAGTCATCGACTTCCGAGAGAGCTTCGACGAGCTTCTCTTTGAGCTTGCTGCGGTCGCGGCTGCTCAAGTTCTTCGAACGAAGCTTGATGGTGACGCTCTCGAATTCTTCGCCCGACGAACCTGCGCGCAGGCTCAATCGCAATTCATACTTCTTCCTGCCGCGTTTGACGAGCTCGCCATGAACGAGGGCGTCGATGTCGAGTTTGCGTGAAACTTTGCGGATGTCTTTGTCGTCCTGCGACTTGGCATCCAGCTTACGCGCCGTCTTGGCGTAACGTGAAGGAGACACGAGTTCGTAGCGGCTGCTCACCACCTCGGTAACGGCGCCGCTGGCGGCACTGCTTCCGGATATGGGCATCACAACCACTCTCGCCTCTCCCTTGCTGGCACCGGCGCCAGCGCAAGCCGTCATGCCTAGGAGTAGGCACGCGACTACGATCGGGGTGAGTGAGAAGGTCCGCATGGTCTGCCCCTAATGGATTGCAACATCAGATCCGATTTCCTGGCCCGTAACCAACTGATCTTATTCGCACTTGTAGGGAGATCCGCGGGTCAGGAGTCCCCAAACTCGGGGTATGAATGCCCGTTGGCGGCAGCTTGGCTAGCCACTTGCCGGTCGCCGGGGCCGGGATCAGGGCGGCGGCCGCCCGGTGCGCGGCCGGCTCTCGGGGCCCACTGGCCAGCGAAAACGGCACGCGATGGGCAGCCGAAGACGGTAGCCGAGAAAGCGTGCGCCCGATCAGGCCTTCCAGTGCGTGTAGCTAACTCGTGAGGCGGAGTTGCAGCCTGGTACGTTCTCTTCGAGCACGGTGAAAGACACATCACCGATGTCGGCGCACGCTGACGCGACCGTGTCGGTAACCAGAATCTCGTGCGACTTGGCCATGTCTTCGCCGAGTCGACTGGCCGCATTGACTTGCGCTCCGAAGACTTCGTTCTCTCCGACTCGCAAGACCTCGCCGTAACCGAGCCCGATACACAGAAGGATTGCTTCTTCGGGGCGGCGACGATTGCTGATGCGCTGACATGCTCGCTGCATTTCCATCGCGCAGCGCAAGGCAGACTCGGGGCGACGAAAGAGCGCGAGCAAGCTGTCACCTTCGACCTTGAGCAAAAAGCCCTGATGACCATCGATGATGGGTGCCACCAGGGTGTTGTGCTCATAGATCACCTGCAGGAAGTGGATGATGCCGAAGTTCTCGACGCGTCGAGAGAAACCACTTAAGTCGGTGAACATGATCGCCCAGCGCTCGCCAAAGAGATCCCAGATCTTCTGATCGATGGCACTGAGATCTGCATTGTCCTTGCAGCGCTCCGCGACCAGACGCCAAAGACGCTCTTCCCCTGCTCCCAACCTGCTGGTGATCGACATGCGCCAAACGGTAGCGCGAGGGTGGAGCCCTGCCAAGCTCAGTGCGAGCGACGACTCAAGAGAAACACCAGAGCGACGACGACAAAGCCTGCAACACCGATGAGGGCCACGGGCATGGTCGCTCCGCTCATGGCGTCGTGCAGCAGTTGAGCGGCCAATTTGCCGCTGAAATGCTCCAGCCGGGCATCCACAGCGTTGCTCTCGCCAATCTGGCGCGCTCCCTGGGCGAGGCCAGCCTGGGCAAAGCGAGAGGCCACCGCCAGGCTCAGCAGGTAGAGCAGGCTCGAGATCAAGCCTAGCAGGCCGACGCGAAAGAGTAGAGCTACCAAGGGCGTCGTGCGCAGAGCGATGAACAAGGCCAGGCTGACCAGCAAGAGCCCCAGGGCCATCAGCCGAATGGTCTTGAAGTTGGCGAAGTCATCCTTGAGTTCTCGTGCCAGCTCGCGATCGCCCGCCTTGAGACCGCTGAGTAAGTCGATCTGATTGTCAATCTCGTCGATGGCCGCCAATGCGCGCGTCTCGAAGCCCCTAATCATGGTTTCCGATTCCACCTGGTCGGCACATGATTGTGCGCCCCAGAGGGACACACAGCTGGCGGCGGCACCTTCCCGCAGTTTCTCCACGGCCGTACGCAGTGCTGCTTTGGTCTCCCGAAAATCGAGGACCGCGTCGGCTTGGGCCCCTCGAATCGCTGAGCGCAGCGCCGCGTGCGAGCGCCGCACCGACTCCTCCAGCCATGAATCGGTGATGACCTGGGCAACGATGAGCTTGAGCTGTGGAACCGACATCGGTTGCATCGAGTCATCCTTGGCAACTTCGATGG
>JAHEAK010000149.1:0-4827 GCA_024642805.1 Kofleriaceae bacterium
CTCGGTCGGAATGGGCCGGTAGTTGAGCTTGGAGTTCTTGCCCTGGGTTTCACCCGAGGCCGAAACCATGCCACCGCTTGCTTCCTCCTTGGCTGCCGTGCGCATCTGCAGCGAGGTCAGCTCGCGCTGAGGCAGCTGCTTGACACGCAGGTCAGCGGCCGTGCCAGAGAGGTTCTTGGCCTGGGCGCCCGCCGGGACGACGAGCAGCGTTGCCAAGCCCAGGTACAAGAGGCTCTTTAGATCTTGCAGTCGACTCATCTGACCTCCCGGTGGCAGCGCGAACATGTGTCTTCGTAGGTATGGCAAGCGAAACAGCTGCTGAGCCCAAAGCGGGCCGCATCGGCGTGTCCACCGAGTCGGAAGTCGCCGAGGGGTTGGTGCGAGCGTGGCGTGATCGAGTGGCAGGCGTCGCAGTAGTCGGCCTGGTGACAGGTTGCGCATCGATCACGATCGATGGAGGCCTCTGCGCCATGGCTCTCGTTGCGCCAGGCGAGCATGTGATCGCGTGGTCGCATGACCTCGTGGCACTGAAAGCAGGTGTCGCGTGGGCTGCCGCTCAGGTTTTCATGGCAGTACTTGCAGTTGGAGTCCTTGTCCTCGGCTTGCTCCCGGTGATTGGTGCGGAACTCGAGGGTGTGGTTCTCGGGAAGCGAGGAACCGATGAGGTGCGTGCGAGGCGTGTTGCCATCGATCATGCCAACGTGGCAGACCTCGCAGCGGGCAATGCGCACGCGCTCAGGCGTGCGAGCGGGGTCCTGGTGGCACTTGGCGCATTCCTGCATTTTGGGAATGCTCACGCCCTTCACGCTGTCAGAGGCAGCGATCTCGGCATGGCAGGACTCACAGCCGATGGTGGCGCCCTGGCGGTCCTTGATGTGATCGCCGTGGGAGAAGATGAGATCCTTGGTGATCATCACGCGACCACGGCTGATGTCGACATTGGTCTGCTTGTGGCAGTTCGAGCAGTCGCCCATGCTCATGAGCTTTTTGGCTTTGCCCTCGTGGCAGCTCGCGCACTGAGCGTGGCGTGGCAACACCGGGTCACCCTTGTCGTCGCGCGAGTGGCAATCGTTGCAGCCGACGTGAAATCCGACGACGCTCTCCATGGCCGCCGAATCGAGGTGGACGGCGTGAGAGAAGTTGGAAGCCAGGACCTTTTTGCTGCCGCGAGCTGGGAAGGGCTGCATCTTGGTAGCTCCCTCGACAGTCAGGCTCACGCTGACGTGGCAGTTGCGGCAGAATGCGCCCGGCGGCTTGTAGAACTCGGCCTTGTGGCAGTCGTCGCAGGGCGCGTGCTGATTGCCACCTGGAAATGGTGCGCGGCCAGCCTGAACGTCCTCTTGCGGGTGGCAGTCCTTACACGCCAGTCCCCTGCCCTGGTACGAAGTGATTCGCTCGTCGTTGCCCGTGTGCAACTCGTGCGGAAAGCGGTCGCTATCCGCGGCAATGGCCTCTGAACTGGCGTTGCCGACCGTAGCCGGAGACCGACCACTGCAAGCGGCCGCAATCAAAAGCAAGCCCAAAAACAAGACGACCGGCGAGCCGCGCAAGGCACTCCCCGATCGAAAACCAGCACGCACGCGCTTGTGGTGAGTCATCGTCCCGAGGCGGAGGTTAACCACAAAGTGGTCTTTACAGGAAATGCTAGAGTCTACTAATGATCACGGGGGGAAGTTCCCGGCGCAGGGTGTGAGGCGCCGAGATCTTCGAACCATATTCGAATGCCCGATTTAGGACTCGAGACCGGAGCCTCCGCTCCACACGTCGCACTGCTCAGCCAGGTGCCCTTCCTCAGCGGGGCCTCGACCGAAGTGCTCAACGCCTTGGCGGAAAGCACCCTCGTGCGCCGCCACCCGCGTGGCGAAACGATCACGAGCCAAGAGCAGTACGCCCACTGCATGTTCATTCTCGTTTCTGGGCAAGTCAGTGTGCAAGCGTTGCGGGCAGATGGCGCGCACATCCACCTCGGCATGCTCTCGCATCCAGGCGAGTTCTTCGGTGAGGAGGCGCTCCTTGGTCGGGGCGTGCGGCAGTGTTCGACGAGGGCCGAGACCGATGTCGTCTTACTGGAAGTCGAGCAGCGCAAGTTCGCCTTGCTCTCGCGCAAGACACCGGGTGCGCAAGAGCTCTTGCAGCAGAGCTACCACCTGCGCTCCATCTCGACCTTCATTCAGATGCACCCCTTTCTCTCGCAGCTGCCCGCGCAAGTGGCTGGCCGCCTGATTTCGGGCGCGACCATGGCCACCTATCAGAAGGATGACTTCCCATGCCGGAGTGGCGATCCTGCCACCCACGTCATGCTGGTGGCTGACGGCGTGCTCAAGGCGGTGCGCGCCAACCCCGATGGTCGACTTTCGGTGCTGGCCTATTTCAACAGTGGCGAAATCGTCGGAGCCCACGATCCGCCGCAGCGGCCCTACGACCTCACAGCGCTCGGCAAGGCCGAGGTCGTGTTTATTCCGAAGGCGGCCTTCGACGAGCTCGAATTTTCTGCGCCCCATGTCTACGGACGTTTCGGCAAGGATCGCATGTCGCGGGCGGGCATTCTGCAAGACGCTGGCAAGACGATTTTTGGATCCGCAGAAGCGCTCTTTCAGGAGGGCATGGAAGTCGAGTCCTTGCTCATCATCGATCTCGATCGATGTGTTCGCTGCGGCAACTGTGTTCGTGCCTGTCACACGCGCCACGACTACACCCGTCTCGATCGACGCGGCCCCATCTTCCGCCGACGAAAGTCCCTCAGCTCCAAGGAACATGAGCATCTGCTCATCCCCTCCTCGTGCCGACACTGCCGCGATCCAGAGTGCATGATCGGCTGCCCGACCGGGGCGATTCAGCGCCATCCCAACGGCGAGGTCGAGATCAACGAAAACTGCATCGGCTGCGACAACTGCGCGCGCAAGTGCCCATACGGCAACATCACCATGCGCCCGATTCCGGAGGCCCAGCAGCGCAACAACATCAAGCGCCAGGCCATCAAGTGCAATCTGTGTCGCGGCTACAAATACTCCAATTGTGTGCACGAGTGCCCTCGAGGGGCCCTCTTGCGTGTCAATCCGATGGAGCACTTCGACGAGCTCGCGCTTGTGCTGGCCGCCGATCAAGACCGCGCGGATCACCCGCACCTCACGCACCGCAAGGTCCCAAAGAAGAGCTCGCGGCCACTCGCTCCCCTCGTGATTTCGGCCATCGTGTTGCTTGGTGGCGCCATCGGCATCGGCGCAAGCAATGCCCTCAGCGGCGGAAGCTATGCCGCGGCCTCGCCCCTAGGCCTCGGCTATGGAATCGCCGCGGCCGCATGCCTCTTCTTTGCCCTCTTTTTGGGCGCGCGCAAGAAGCTCAGCAACCACGGACTCGGGCGCCTCGAGACCTGGACGCAGTTTCACATGGTCATCGGCACCCTTGGCTTCATGGCCGCGCTTGCCCACGCCAACTACAGCATCTCCGGCATCGGAACGACGCTCTTGATGCTGCTCTTCTTGCTCGAAATCCTCACCGGCGTCACGGGGCAGATCCTCTACACGGTGGTACCGCGCACGCTCACGCGCCTCGAGAAGACCGGCAATGCAAAACTTGTCGAGGACCTCTTCGAAGAGCGCAATCAGCTGCAAGAAGGCATTCGCGAGATCCTTCAGAAGGAGCGCCCGGAGCTGCGGGCCATGGCGCGCAACCTGCGTTCGATGGTCGGTTCGCCGCGCCGGCGCTTCTCACGACGTTTCGATTCCGCCCAGAACCTGCAACACCTGCGTTCGGCGATGCCCTTGCCGCAAGTGCTTGCCGCGCATCGTCCCATCGTCGAGCGCCTCCTGGGTGACTACAGCCGTCTCGCCGACGTGCAGGCGCAGCTGCACTTGCATCGCTCGCTGAAACAATGGCTCTTTGTTCACCTGGCCACGGCAGCGGCCCTCAGCACCTTTGTCGCGGTTCATATTGCGACGATGCTTCCGATCGTTTGGTAAGGCGATGTCGAGTTTCATGCGCCTAAAGTTTCATCGTGGCCCCTGGGCGGGCCGCGAAGTCGTTACCTCGGTCGCCATGCTGCGCATTGGCAGCGACGCCAGCAAGAACGACCTTGTCATCGACGATGTGCAAATCGCCCCCGCTCACTGCCTCTTGCAGCGTTCGGCACGCGGCGAGTACATCCTCGAGGACCTCAGCCACCTCAATGGCTCGATGATGATCAACGGGCAACTGCCCGGTGCCGACGATGCCATCTACTTGGCCGCAGGCGATCGTTTCCACATTGGACTCACAGAGATTGAGCTCCTGGACGCCAACCCGCGCTTGATCCAGACCGCGGGCCCAGACGCGGGGCGCGAGATTGGCCTCGGGGACCAGCTCCTCAGTTTCGGACGCGCCCCCGACAACCTGGTCGAGCTGAGCGACTCGGAAACCTCGATCTACCACGCGGTCATTCGGAGCACTCCACTGGGCTACTCGCTCGAGGATCAGCGCTCGACCAACGGATGCTTCGTCAATGGCAAGCGCCTCAACTCGTGCATGCTCGGCGATGGCGACGTCATTCGTTTCGGCCAGTGCGAGTTCCTCTTCGTGGCCGACAAGGTCGCGCCAGAAATCTCCGAGCACGACGCACCAGGAGATCGCCGACTCGACGAGATCAAAGCCTATCTCTTGGTCCTCAGCGGCCCGCAAATCAAAGAGCACATCGAGCTTGGCGCCTACCCCCTTGTCCTCGGCTCGGGACTCGACTCAGACTTTGTCTTACACGAGCCTGACTCGGCGCCGGCCCAGTGCCGGCTAACGACCGCCGAAGACCTCTACTACATTCAAGATCTTGGCTCGGTATTCTCAACGATCATCAACGGC
>JAHEAK010000149.1:4837-9741 GCA_024642805.1 Kofleriaceae bacterium
CCCCCGGCGACCTCATCACCATTGGGTCCACCATTCTCGAGTTCCGCGTCGTCGGCGGTGCCGTGAGCGAGCAAGGCGTCTCGATGATGATGACCTCGGTCATCGCCGCCGGCGCGTACGATCTAACGCCGCAGGCCAAGTTCGTCGTCAACGGCCACGTCGAAGTCTGCACGGAGCTCGTCATTGGCAGCTCGCCGCGCGCCCACATGCAGCTCGATGGCGAAGGCATCAACAGCCTGCACTGCCGAATCGTGTGGTCGGGCAGCTTCTACCTGGAAGACACCTCGTCATACGGCACCTACTTGGGCGATCGACGCATCGTGCGCGAGCCCCTGCGCGGGTCCAACGTGATCCGCATTGGACGCGAGCTCATCGATGTCGCCATCCACGGCGAGCGTTGCGATCTGAGTCTCATCGATCGCAGCACGGCGGCTGCCGCGATTCAGGTGGCCCACGAGCAGGTCTTCGATCTTCGGCAAGCGCAACTCGATCCAGGCAACATGGGCGGTCAATTCGGAAGCGCCTACAAGACCGTCTACAAGCTCGACTACGCCGATGTCGAGTCTCTCGTTCGCGAGCGCAAGGAAAAGTTCCGCCAGGGAGCGCCCGCCTGGCGCCCGAGCACCGACATCCATCGCGGGCACGCGACCCGCATTGGCGTCGCGCTGACCATCATGGCCTCGATAGCGATCGCAGTCTTCGCCTATCAACGCGGCGACGCAGCGACGGCCCTGGTCAATCACCCGCTCAGCGAGTCGCACGCCAGCCTGGCATTCACTCGCCAGGCCGAGGCCCTCAACATCCCCAGCGATTGTCGAGCCTGTCACGGCATCGGCACGGGCGCGACCAGCGAGCACTGTGTGAGCTGCCATTCGGGCTTCGATACCTCGATCCGCTCCCAACACCTGATAAGTCCCGAGCCGCTCAAGGACGGCCAGATACAGCCCGGCGCGCAGTGCGCTCGCTGTCATCAAGAGCACCAGGCCACGCCTCGCTTCGTGCAGGGCCAACCCTCGGTGCTCGGCGCATCTCGCCGCTGCACCTCGGGCGGATGTCATCGCGGCCAACATCAGGACGAATTCGACAGCAAGGCAGCGAGCGGTCCCAATGCCTTGCGTGCCGGTCCCATTCCGAACTTCGACACGCCCCTCGAGGAGTTTCACGTAGCGCACGCCGCCATCGAGCGCGACGGTCAGGTGATATCCATCGCGTGCAGCACCTGCCACGCGCAAGAAGACGAAAGCGGCACCCTCGTCGAACGCGATCCGGGACGTTCTTGCTTTGGCTGCCACGCCAGCGCGGGCAGTGCATCGATCGCCTCGCAGTGCCTCTCGTGCCACGGTCTCGAGCACGGAACGCAGCACGACTTCCAGCGCCTTCCTCCCGACAGCCCCGAAATCGTCGCCGCCATCGGCGCGCCCACGCCCACCGAATCGCTCTTGTGGGCTGGCCTCATCATGACTGGCATCTTCCTGCCCATCATGGGCTTTGGCTTGCTGCTGCGCGTGCGTTCCCGGTCGCAAGCCACCAAGGTGGTTGCCAAGCTGCACGAGTTTCCGATCCAGGCCATCAAGCATCTGGTCCACTCCATCAATCAGGACAAGTGCGTTGGCTGCCACGCGTGCGTGCAGGCCTGCCCGACCAGCGTCCTGGAGATGGTCAATCACAAGTCGCAGATCGTTAACTTCGACGCATGCATCCAGTGTCAAGCCTGCGAGAAGAGCTGCGCCTTCGGTGCGCTCGTCATGCACGACGCCGACAAGCCACCGCCGACCACCAAGATGCCCGATCTGGACAACGGCTTTCAGACGCCCATCGAAGGCTTGTATCTCATCGGTCAGGCGGCCGGCATTGCCCAGGTGAAGAACGGCGGTAACATGGGCCGCGTCGTCATCGAAAAGGCCCTGCAAGCAGGCCTGCGCGCCGGAGAGGCTCGTCGGGTCGGAGCACAGGTCGACATGCTGATCATCGGCAGTGGCCCCGCCGGCCTCAGCGCCGCCTTGCACTGCAAGCAAGCGGGTGTGCAATCGCTGATTCTCGAAAAGCAGCCGCAGTTTGCGTGGACCATTCGCAACTACTTCCACAAGGGCAAGGAGATCATGGCCGAGCCCTATCAGGTCGAGAGCGCCAGCCTCTTGCCGGTCTGGGATACCACCCGCGAAGAGATCCTTGCCTCCTGGGAACAGACCATTCGAGACCACGCTCTCGACATCCAGTATCGGCAAAACGTCTCCGACATCCGCAAGGTCGGTTCCTACTTCGAAGTCACCGTCAGCGACGCCAATGATCAGCCTACCGGAACCTTGACGGCGGCGCGGGTGGTCATCGCCGTCGGTGGCCTCGGCACACCGCGCAAGCTGGGCTGCCCCGGTGACGAACTGGACAAGGTGCGCTCGGCGCTCGTCGATCCAGACGAATTTCAGGGCCAGGAGGTTCTCGTGGTCGGCGGCACCGACTCAGCCATCGAAGTGGCGCTGGCGCTGTGCCACACCAATCGCGTGCGTCTCTCGTGTCGCACCGAAAACTTCGAGCGCGCCAAGCCCAAAAATCGCGAGCGCATCGAAGAGGCTTTCCGAAACGGGCGCGTCATCCCGCACTTCTCGACGGCCGTCGTCTCCGTCAGCGAGACCAACATGGTCCTCGAGGATCGCCGCGACGGAACCACTTCGCCCTTTGCCAATGATGTTGTCTTTGCCCTCATCGGCGGTATCTCGCCCAACAAGTGGCTCGAGTCGCTCGGCATCACCTTCGTGGCCCGCCCACACAGCTGGTCGCCGCCGCCCACTGACCAGATGTTTCGCCCCGAAGGTTGAACTGGCAGAGCGAGCGAGAGTTCGCAGCGCCTTGGCCTGAGCACAACGGAAAACGGCGGACCCCTGGTCCGCCGCGCTCTTTCCGATGATGTCTTCTAGCGATGTTGCGCCGATGCTTACTTGCGCGTGGCCTTGAAGGCAGAAGGCAAGGAGAAGCCGCCGCCGTTGATGCCAAACTCAGCGTCCCAGTTGCCGGTGAAGGAACCGAGCGATGACGAGCTCATCTGCAAGGAAGCCTCGCCACCGACCATGTGCAGCTGGGCGTATTCGAGCTTGCGAATTTGCTCATCGAGCTGGTCTGCAGCCTTGTTGAGACCCTGCACGCAGAAGTCAGCGATTTGTGGCTCACTCACCAGGCAGAAGCCGCTGATGCAGATGTCGCCGACCTGCGCAGCAAGGCCCGGGCAATCGATCATTTCGTTGAGAGTAGCGCCAAGGTCGGTCACGCCAAACTGGCTCGACAGGGCCTGATGGAAGGCGGTGACCGCAAAGTCGCCGAGTGGAAGTTGGAAGGCGTGATCACCGAAGACCATCGAGCGGGCGCCAAGGTCGACGTGCACGGAGACGTCACGAGCGATGGACAGGGTGTTGAGAATGTCTGGCGTCGGAACGACGGTGCGAGCCCCGTCCATGGGGAAGGCAACCGCGGTGAGAGTGTGGTTGGCGTTGACGTTGCCGGCCGCGTCGGCGTTGCCAAGCTCGAGGTTGGTGATGACCTCGAAGTTGGTCAGCATCTCTGCGATCATGTCGACGTACTGAACGATCTGTTCGGCGACGGGCGCGTCTTGAAAGAGTTTGTCCTGAATGTAGTTGTTGATTTGAGCCTCGGCGAGCTGCTGCAGCCCACCAGGCAATGAGTCGAGGAGATTGGCGATGTCGCTATTGCTGTTCTTCAGAACATCAATGAGAGTGCCAGCGGGGTTGTCGGCGAGGCCGCTCAATGGTCCGAGGGCATCTGCAACGGCGGCGGGCAAGTCTGGACTCAGACGAAGGTCATAGGCCGAGGTCACCTCGTAGTTGCCTGCGATCTGGCTGACGGGCGGCGCATCCGGCTCGTTGGGATCGGTGTCGGTGCCGTCGTTGGGACCCATGCTGTTGCTGCAAGCGACAGCGAAGAGCAAGGGAGCGAGGAGGAGTGAGGACTTGAGTGCCATGCCGCTCCATAGTGCAGCTGGCGAGCCAAGTGCGCCTCGCGAGGGAGCGATCGCGAGATGGTCATGGTTGCAGGTAGATAGCGCACCTACAGGGCCCTTCCTCCGAGGACATACAACCCCACTGTCCCCACGGCTAGGGTCGGGGCGCTGGCGTCGCCTGACCCTCACGTCGCGTCAGACGCGCATCTGAGCGCCGCTTTTGCAATACGCTCACTTGCAGCTAGGCTTAAGCCTGCGGGCCATGTCGCGATTCAAGATCACCTACAACGCTCCGGTCGTCCTGACCTTCGCCCTGATCGCGGTTTGCGTGCATCTGCTCGGCGACGGCGTGAAAGGCTACTTCGTCATGCGACCACGCCTGGTCTCGGCCGCTGACTACTTTGCCCTGGTCTCTCACATCGCCGGCCACGTGAGCTGGGAGCACCTCCTTGGCAACTTCACGCTCATCTTGCTGCTCGGCCCCATTCTGGAGGAGCGGCACGGCTCGCTGTCCCTATTGGGCATGATCCTCACCACGGCCCTGGTAACCAGCCTCCTCAATCTCTTCTTCTTCAAGACCATGGTGCTCGGCGCCTCGGGCATCGTCTTCATGTTCATCTTGCTGGCCTCGACAGCGAATGTGCGCAAGCGCGAGATTCCCCTGACCTTCATCGCCGTGGCCATCCTCTACCTGGGGGGCGAAGTGGTCGCTGCCCTTCACGCCGACAATGTCTCGCAGATGGCCCACCTCATTGGCGGCCTGGCGGGCGCCGCCTTTGGCTTCGCTGGCGCCAACGCGTCGCCTCCCCGAGCTCTCAAGAGCTAGAGGGGCACGGCTCGAGCCCCGCGAGGGTCGCCGCCGGCTGCAGCTACGCGTCTGCTTGCCTGGCCCTGGTGGGTCGATCGCGTTGCCGGAGGGCCACCTACCTATGGACTGCCATAGGCACCTATATAAGGT
>JAHEAK010000771.1 GCA_024642805.1 Kofleriaceae bacterium
CGAGCTCGGCATCGGCCCGCGCTAGGTTGGCGACGCTAGCGAGCCAGGTCTGCGCCCTGGCCCTGCGCCCTTTTTGCTAGTTGCGGTGCAAAGACTGGCGCTGGCGGTCTTCGCTGCCCAGACCGGCGATGACCTGCATGATGCGATCGGAAGCGGCCTGCTGGACCGCGCGATCGGAGTTGTCCTGATCGTACATGTCGCTGAGCTTTACCGGGGCACCAAAGCAGACCCGCACGGTCTCGCCCTTGTGTGCGCCGCTGCGAAAGTTGGAGACCACCTGGCGGGAAAAGTCGTTCGACATGCCCTGCACCCACATCGGCAAGACCGTGGCGTGCGAGCGCAGCGCCATTTGGCCGACGCCTGGCTTGGCTGGCAGGAGCTCGTAGGGGTCAGCACCTTTGCCGCGCGTGCCCTCGGGGTGCATGCCGACCACGGCGCCTGGCTGCTCGAGCAGGTGGACGATGCGGTTGACGGCAACCTTGTTGAGCTCACTGCGCGTGCGGTCGCGAAATATGGGCGGATACATCGCGCCGCCCGAGATGGCCAGGTTGATGGCCAGCCCCGACCACTTGTCGTAGAAGAAGTTGCTGCGCACCGGAAAGTAGACGTCGCGAAACCACGCCGGGCGGTGATTGCGCAGCACAGACGTGACCATGTACATGTCGAAGAAGGAGCGGTGATTGGAGCAGAGCAGCACGCCGCGCTCGGGGCTCAGCGCCAGGGCGTGCTCCAGTCCGTGCACTTCGAGCAGATTGCTGGTGCACATGCGAATGAAGTGCTTGCCAAAGGAGTTGTGAAAGGCGCGCTGCACTCGCTTGGGGAGCGGCTTCTCATTGATGTTCTCGCAAAGGCCCACGAGCATGCGCTCGGTGGTGGTCAAGTTGGCGGCAGCGTTGTAGTCAGCGTTGTGGTCGGCGTGCATGGGTGGCGCAACCTAGCAGGCCAACGCTGACTTTTGAACAACATTTTCGGGCGCTCGGCTGACCAATCAGCGGGACCTGGCGCGCATCCCCAGCTTCTTGACGATGCGATACTCGTCGGCGCTCACCGGTTGCACGCTGAGGCGTTGACCCTTGCGCAAGAGCGGCATGTCTTGCAATCCAGGTACGGCGCGCAGCTCTTCGAGGCTAAGCGTGGCCGGAAAGGTCGCCACGTACTCGACATCGACCATCATCCAACGCGCTGCATCGGGCTTGCTCTTTGGGTCGAAGTACTTGCTCTTCGAATCGAAGGCGGTGGGATCGGGATAGCTCTCGCGGCTCACCCGAGCAAGACCAACGACACCGGGCGGTTTGGTGCTGGAGTGGTAGAAGAGAACTTCGTCGCCAAGCTTCATGCCATCGCGCATGTGATTGCGCGCTTGATAGTTGCGCACGCCTTCCCATGCGGTAACACCGAGCCGTTCGAGATCCGCAATCGAGAAGGCATCCGGTTCGGTCTTCATCAGCCAGTAGCGTTTAGCCATCGCGATGCAACCTTGCCATGCGGGTAGCAGCACTGCCGCCATCTGAGTGAGCCAAGATCATCTGGCGTCGCCGATCCCGCTCCCGTTGTCGTCAAGAAGGACTCGATCCTGATTTCTCGTCTGCGGAGGTGATAGGCGATCGCTCGCTCTCGCGGTGCGCGTGTGCATGGCAGGCGCAGCCCTTGACACCCCCGCAGGTGGCCTTGAAAATTCCCGCTCATTTGGCCGCGTCCTCGCGACGCCTACTTGCTGAGGAATTCAACTATGAACCGACTCGTTTTCGCAGCCACTCTCGCGCTGCCCTCCATCGCACTTGCTCATCCTGGGCATTCTCATGCCGGCATGAGCCCCTACCACCACATCTTCAGCGCTGCGATCGTCGCAGGCCTGGCTGTCGGTGGTTACCTGCTTACGCAGGTGCTCAACACCAAGCTCGGCCGCAACAAGAAATAAGTGCGGGCGCCTCCCTGGCTCGCCCTGACGAGCCATGCTGGCGCCAAGCCCTTTCCTTCGCTTCCCTTTACCTGGAGAAAACTATGCTCAAGAACATCATCCGTCGCGCTGCTGCCAAGCTGCCCGCCCCAGAAGCCCATGCACACTGCGATGGTCCATGCGGTATCTACGATCCAGCCTCGGCCCGCATTGCCGCTGAAGCTGTGCGCTCGATGACCAAGAAGATCCTCGCTCTCACGCCACCGGATCCGAAAGACGCCGGCGCGATGGCCCACTACCACAACACCCTCAGCCGCTACGTGGCCATCAAAGAGGAAGAGGCCGAGACCGCCAAGCATCAGCTGCTGATCTTGTGGACCGACTACTTCAAGCCACCACACCTCGCCAAGCATCCCGAGCTGCACACCATCTTCTGGGAAGCTGCCAAGCTCTGCTCGGCTTGCAAAGTGGAAGTGAGTGCACAGCATGCCGATGAGCTCATGGATGCCATCGAGAAGATTCACAACATCTTCTGGAGCACCAAAGAGCGCCAGGTCGCTTGGGTTCTCGCTGGAGGCTGATGCCTTTTAGGTCCAAGGCACTCGGAGCGCTACAGCGCGTCGCGCTTCGAGGTCTGGGACTTGGCATCTACCGGGTGCGCGGCGAGAGCATGCGCCCCGGTTTCGCCGATGGCGATCTGGTGCTGGTGAGAAGCCGATGGCGGCGTCCTCCCGAGCCA
>JAHEAK010000772.1 GCA_024642805.1 Kofleriaceae bacterium
GCGCATGGAGCCACCAATGTCGAGAACGAATTGGTGGGTGAGGATGATCTCGTTTTCCAGATCGCGAACCATCAGCTTGCGATGTTTTGCTGTCGCCTTCCAGGCGATGTTCTTGAACGGGTCACCGTGGTTGTGATCGCGCAGCTCGCGGAGCTCTCCGGCCAGTCCGCGACGACGCACCTGATTCTGTCCTTGTCGCTGGTGCATGGCTCCTGCCTGCGTGCGGTGCGTTGGGGCCAGGGTGCGCGTGCCGGTCAAGCTTGGGAAGACTTTGATCGGCAAGGGGTTCGGGAAGTAGGCACTGATGGCAAAGAGGCCGAGGATGTCGCCGAAGTGCAGCGTGGCTCCGTGCAGGACGTGGTAGCCGGGCTGGCGCACATGCACCTGGCCGACGATTTCGACTTGGGTCCCAGCCGACATCACAGCCTCCATGCCCTCGGGCGGCGAAATGGCCGAGGTGCCAAGGACCTCCACTCGCAGCACCCGCAGACGTCGGCCGCCGTGGTTGCGCAGAGCCAGATGCAGGGGCAGGGGACGCTCGACGGAGAGTGCGCCTCCGGGGAGCTCGCCTGGTGGCATCCACCAGCTGATCTCGACCTTGCGGCGACGCAGCAGAATGGCAGCCGGAAAGAACCACAGGTAGGCCGCGAAGAAGCCAGCAAACACGACCCCACCCATGGCGACCAGTGGTGCCACGCCATTGAGCGCACCCACCAGCATGAAGGCGGCGGCGCTGGCGAGGATCAGTTTGCCTCGTTTGGCGAGTGAAGGAGTCAATGCTGGGTGTGGTGCTTAGATGCTGAGGTGGGTGATATTCTTAGTTTAGCGCTGAGGTTGGTGACTGCTGGCCTCTGCTGGCTGCAGGCTGCTGGCCGGTGAGCTGCGTGCGCCTAGGCCCGACGTGGCTGCTTGTAGGCCACGTGCTCGATGGCTTCGGTGACGACGCGGACGGTCGAGAGCCCCTCGAGCTCCGCTTCGGGTGTCATGACGATGCGATGGCTCAGCACTAAAGGTGCCAGCTCTTTGACATCGTCAGGCAAGACGAAGTCACGGCCTCGCAAGAGGGCCAGGGCCTTGCACGCGCGCAGGAGGGCCAGGCCCGCACGTGGCGAGGCACCTAGGTAGACCTTGCGATGGCCACGCGTGAACACACTGAGCCCCATGATGTAGTCAAAGATTTCGTCAGCAACGTGCACCTGATCGCCGAGGTCTTGAAGTCGCAGCAGGTCCTCGGGACTCACGACCGCTGCCGGTTGATGCAATTCCTTGTTGTAGGTTGCCAGCATCTGGCGCTCGTCTTGTGCCGATGGGTAGTGCATGTGGATCTTGACCAGGAAGCGGTCGACCTGCGCGTCGGGAAGCGGATAGGTGCCCTCGTGCTCGATCGGGTTTTGCGTGGCCAGCACCATGAAGGGAACGGAGAGTTTGCGGGTCTCGCCTTCGATCGTGACCTGACCTTCCTGCATGGCTTCAAGCAGCGCGCTCTGGGTCTTGGCAGGGGCGCGATTGATTTCGTCGCCGAGCAGGATGTTCGTAAAGACCGGGCCCTCGCGCAGCTCGAATTGATTGCTGCGCATGTCGAGGATGTTGGTTCCCGTGATGTCGGAGGGCAAGAGATCCGGCGTGAACTGGATGCGCTTGTAGTCGCAGCCAAGGGTCGCCGAGAAGGCCTTGACCAGCGTGGTCTTGGCAACGCCGGGAACGCCTTCGATGAGCACGTGCCCGCGGGCGATGAGCGCGACCAGGAGAGACTCGGTGATCGCGGCTGGCCCAATGTACGCCTTGGCAACTTCCGCTTTGACGGACTCACAGATCTGTTGCACCTGGGTGAGTAGGTTGGTGGAGATACTGGGCTGCGTCTTGGGCTGCGTGTTGGGCATTTGCTTACGAATCCTTGGTGCTGGTCGGATGAAGATCGAGGAAGCTGAAGAGTTGGCGGGACTGCTGATGCAGGGCTTCGAATTCGCCGCGTCCCAGGAATCGCGGTTGCCAGTGGGCGGCGGCTTGCGCGCGTTGCGGAAGCTGATGCAGGCGCGGCAGGAGCTGGCGCAGACTTTTGGCGGCGTCATTTCCGCGCGCCGCTTGCACGCAGGACAAAAGCTCGGCCTCCGGAAGCGAGTAGAGCGGGTCGGGGCGTTCCAGCGCTTGCTCGAGTGCCTGGTTGATGTTGTCGCGAGCAATGGTAGCGGGCAGCAGGTAGCTCGTGCGCGGGCCCGCATCCTCGTAGGTGGCAATGAGGTGCTCGTAGCCGCGATCTTGATTGAGAAGGCCAGTGCGGGCCCAGGAGCCGTCGAGCGCGCGCTTTCTCTTGCCAGGCAAGACCAGGAAGGCCCACACAGACAGAGCGATGGCCAGAATGAGAGTGACGATGCGCAGTGAGTTGGCCGTGAAGAGCCAGAGGTTGAGCTGGTCGAGCCAGCCATCGAACTGCGCGACCAGGACCGAGGCTGCTCCGCGCCAGGTGCCATCGTCGTAGCGATTGCGTGGCAGGCCAGAGAAGTTGATGCCACCGGAGAGGACCACCACGCGATCGCTCTGTCCAGGGCGGGCCAGATAGCGCAGAAGGTTGATGGCAAACTGAAGATTGCCCTCGAACTGCAGCATTCGATTGATGAGAACACTTGGATCGGAGA
>JAHEAK010000773.1 GCA_024642805.1 Kofleriaceae bacterium
CGTCCTCAATCATCGACTCACCCACAACTCGCAGACCAAAGACTTCGCGATGGCCGCCGAGGAAGAAGCTGTCGACCTGCACGGTGTCCTGCACGCTCTCGACCGCAAGCAGCGGCTCGCCTGCGGCCACACGCCCCAGGATTGGCACCTGACACAAGTCCTTGCCGATTTCGAAGCCGAGGGACAGGAGCTTGCCGGCCTTGGCCAGGGGCCCACCCGAGGCAGACGATTCCCCCTCCGAGGGATCGATGGGCTGCATGGCCCGCGATTTCAAGTTGTCCCGCCGCAGATAGCCCTTCTTCTCCAGGGCCTTGAGATGGTCGTTGACGCCGTTGGTGGACTTGATGCCGAAGAACTCCCCGATCTCTCGAAGCGTGGGCGGAAAGCCGCGCTCATCGATGGAAGAGCTTATGTACTCGAGAATCTGACTTTGTCGATTGGTGAGTTCGGCGGGCATGAAATTTCTCTTCCTGGTCGTCCGTTGCGGGTTTGACGGTGGTGATGCCGTGGTTTCTGGCGACTTGTGCCTGCTGGCGCGATCACCTGAACAAACGAAACGTACTGAACATACTCTCCCCTGTCAATTAAAGCGCCAAATCAAGCTGGCACTCGCCGCATCGCATATGATCCCGCGAGCTTCAGACGGATGACACGACTCCTTACCATCGCCCTTCATGTTGGCCTGATCGGTGTTGGCCTGATTGGCCTGGGGACCGACTTGGGCTCGCAGGCACAGGCCGACGAGCTGGTGCCTGCGCTTCGCCACGGCAACAGCCAGGAGCTGGTCCGCCTGGGCTCGCAACTGGGCGCCAGCGGCCTGGCCGACCATATGCTCGGCGAGGACCGGCCCCTGGCCCTGGCCGCCATCCGCGCCAGTCTCGGGGCCGACGACAGCTTTGCCCTGCTCGGCCATCTGGCCAGAGCCGCCAGGCGTCCCGACCGCTCCATCGCCCTATTGGCGGTGGAAGTTGCCGCTGAGATCGCCCAGCGCAGCGATCTCGAACTCCTCGAGTCGGAGGAAGTGAGCGACGCGCAGTTGCTCGATTGGTATCAGGCCTGGCGTGACATCGTCGACGATGACAAGCGCTGGGTCGACATCCGGATCTATGCCTTTGAAACCGCCGCTCGTTTGCATGAGCTGATGAGCCCGAGCAAGCGCCCGGTGATGGAGCTCGATAACCTGCTCGCGGATGAGCAGGCGGAACTGCGTGCGGCCGTGCTGACCCTCGCGCCCAAACATCTGGCCATCGAGAGCAAGGCGCTTAGCTTCTTGGCTTCCGATCGATCGGAGCTTGTGGCGCTCAGTGCGGCGCAAGTGGTGTGTGGGCCGCTGGGGATGGCAAATAAGAAGATTCCTAATCTCAGCGACGCCGTCGCCGAGCGCGTCATTCGCCTCGCCTCTGACGGAACGCGCGACATTGCCGCCCGCCTAGACCTGGCACCTTGCCTGGCGGTGATCGATTCACCCGAGTCAAGAAAACTTCTGGGAGTGCTCACGCAGTCGAGTCCACCGGCCCTGCGTGCGAGCCTTCTGGCGTTGACCCGAAAGTCATCCGCGAAATGAAATCTGTCACGCCCTCGAGATCCGTATGAGTGCTACCCAAAGCGCAGCCACGCCCACAAAGGCGCCCAGGAAGCGCGGACTGGCCAGAGCGGCCGGTCTCATCTCTGCCGCCACCATGCTCAGCCGCTTGCTCGGTCTCATCCGCGAGCAGCTCTTCGCCGCCCTGATGGGCGCAACTCTCTTTGCCGACGCCTTCGTCGTCGCGTTTCGAATTCCCAATTTGCTTCGCGACCTCTTCGCGGAGGGCGCACTGGCGCAAGCCTTCATCCCGACCTTCAAGAGCGACATCAAGAACGAGGGCCAGGCCAGCGCCTACGAGCTTGGCAACCGCCTCGCAGGCACCCTCCTGGTCGTCGTTGGCGGCATCGTCGCCATTGCCATGCTTCTGGCCCCACAGCTCGTCGATCTCCTGGCGTCTGATTTCCGCGACGACGGGGCCGGCAAGTTCGCTCTGACGGTCACGCTCACGCGCGTGATGATGCCCTTCTTGATGTTCGTGTCGCTCTCAGCTGTGGCCATGGGCATGCTCAACGCTCAGGACAAATACGCAGCGCCAGCGCTAGCGCCCTCGATGTTCAACGTGGCTAGCATCGTGGTTGGCGCCGCGATCTATTGGGGCGGCGTCGAGGGCGAATGGATCGTCATCGGTTGGTCGCTTGGCACGGTGCTGGGCGGACTCTTGCAGCTGGGCGTGCAAATGCCTGCGCTCTGGCGCACCGGCTACCGGCCCAAGCTCGGCGTCGATCTGCGCCTTCGCGATGCACGTATGCGGCGCATTGCGCGCCTCATGGTGCCCGCCATCGCGGGTCTGGCTGCCGTGCAGATTAACATCATCGTCAACACGATGTTTGCGACCACCGAGGAAGGGGCCGCCGCCTGGCTCAACTACGCCTTTCGCTTCCTGCAGCTTCCTATCGGCGTCTTCGGGGTGGCGATTGCTACCGTCTCGACCACGCGCTACGCAGATTCCGCCGCTGACGGAAACACAGAGGACATGGCCAATCATCTTGTCGATGGCCTGCGCCTGGTGGCCTTCCTGACCGTGCCGTCGATGATTGGTCTCATC
>JAHEAK010000150.1 GCA_024642805.1 Kofleriaceae bacterium
AAGAATTCGTAGCTCTCTGTGACCAGCTCGTCGTCGGTCACGAGATCGATCGAGAGTTGCTCGCGCAAAGCCTGGTCGCCGCAGGCTACACGCGCAGCACGGTGGTCGATGAGCCAGGGCAATTTGCCGTGCGCGGCGGGGTTGTGGACTTCTATCCGCCCGTCTATCGCTTTCCGGTCAGGCTCGAGCTCTTTGGCGACATGCTCGAGTCCATACGACACTTCGACAGCGAGACCCAACGCACCCTGCGCGAGCTCGAGTCGGTGGTCATCCATCCCGTGCGCGAGACCATTCCAACGCGCGGCTCAGAGCTGAGGAACCGACTGCTGGCCGCCGGCGACGCCGCCAACCATCCCTCCAAACAGACCCGTCACCTCATCGACAACATCCTGAGCGGCATTGAGTTCATCGGCATCGAAAATCTCAGTCCAGCGTTTCACGCGCGCATGGACGCGATGCACTCCTATCTCGATCTGCCGACCTCAACCTGGCTGGTGCTGGAACCCGGTCTGGTCTGGCAGCGCGCCCAAGACGAGCTCGACGATGCCGAGCGCCGCTATCAAGACCAACTCGAGAGTCATCGGATTGCATTCGCGCCGAGCGAGCACTATCTGGAGGTCGAAGACGTACGAGCCGCCATCGAGTCACACGCTCGCCGCATCGAGGCCCAGGCCCTGCGATTGGTGCGGACCGACGAGTCCCTCGTGCAAGAGCTTCACGTCAGCGTCGACGACAACATCGGCTTGCGCGGTCAGCTCGATCGAGCACGCAAGGTCAAAGCCGAAGCGCCGCTAGAGCCGCTCCTCGATGCGCTGCGCGCCTGGCGAGAGCGCGATTTTGCCGTGCTCATCGCCTGCGCCACGAGCAGTCGACTGGGCCGACTGCACGCGCTCTTGCAGGAGCATGACTTCGATGCCCATATCTCAGAGAGCCGATTGCTGCCGCTTGCCGAGGCCGAGGCAGGTGGGCCGCCCCTGCTCACGCGCGCGCGACTGAGCGCCGGCTTTACCCTGGGGGACGACAAGCTCGCCATCATCACCGACGACGACATCTTCGGCGAGAAGGTGCATCGCTCCACACGCCGACAAGCACGAGCCGCCAAGCGCGCGCGTGACGCGCTCAAGGGTGGTGTCGCCGACTTCTCCCAACTGAAGGTGGACGATTTCCTGGTGCACAGCGTGCACGGCATCGGCCAGTACAAGGGCCTGTTCAAGCTGCCGATCCAGGGCGTACCCATCGACTTCCTCTTGCTGGAGTACAGCGGCGGCAACCTGTACCTGCCAGTGGTGCGTATCGGCGAGGTGCAGCGCTACGTCGGTGCCGATGGCTTGCAGCCCAAGCTCGACAAGCTGGGCGGCCAGACCTTCGAGAAGACCCGCCGGGCCGTCTCGCAGAAGGTCCACCTCCTTGCAGAAGAACTCTTACAACTCTACGCACAGCGAGCCGCCCTGCCCGGCCACGCCTATCCGCCGCCCGACGCCATGTCCGTCGACTTCGAGGACAGTTTCGAGTTCGAAGAAACCCCCGATCAGCAAAAGGCCATCGACGAGATTGCCCAGGACATGAGCGAGCCGCGCCCCATGGATCGTCTGGTCTGTGGCGACGTTGGCTATGGCAAGACCGAGGTCGCCCTGCGCGCCATGTTCCGAGCCGTGGCTGGCGGCAAGCAGGTTGCCTTCCTGGCGCCAACCACGGTGCTGGTCGAGCAACACTTTCAGAGCATGCAAAAGCGCTTCGAGGGCTGGCCGGTGCGAGTCGCTCGCCTCAATCGCTATCAGAGCAAGAAAGAGCAGCTCGAGGTGCTGGGCGAGCTGGCCACCGGCCAAGTGGACGCCATCGTCGGCACCCATCGCCTGCTCTCGGCGGATGTGCGCTTCAAGGAACTCGGCCTCCTCATCATCGACGAGGAGCAGCGCTTCGGCGTCACCCACAAAGAGCGCTTCAAGAAGCTGCGCAGCAGCATCGAGGTCCTCACCCTGACTGCCACTCCGATTCCGCGCACCCTGCACCTGGCCATGACCGGTCTACGCGATCTGAGCATCATCGCGACGCCACCCGCGGATCGAAGAGCGATTCGCACCTTTGTGGCCCGCACCGAGGACGGCGTGCTGCGCGAAGCCATCCACAAAGAGCTGGCACGCAAAGGGCAAATCTTCTTTGTGTCCCCGCGCATCGACAGCCCGGTCGCGGGCGGCGATCGCAGTCTGGAAGAGTGGGCGGCGCATCTGGGCCAGCTGGCTCCGCAAGCCAAGATCGCCGTGGCCCATGGGCAGATGCCGCCCGACAAGCTCGAGAAGGTGATGGTCGCTTTCGTCGAGGGCAAGTACGACCTGCTCGTGTGCACGACGATCGTCGAAGCGGGCCTCGACATTCCGCGCGCCAACACTATGTTCGTCGACCGCGCCGATCGCTTTGGTCTCAGTCAGCTCTATCAGCTGCGCGGACGCATTGGCCGATCACGCGAGCGCGCCTATTGCTACCTGATGGTGCCCGCACCAGAGAAACTCAGCGACGATGCCCGCAAGCGCCTCGAGACCTTGCAGCGGCACACCGAACTGGGCGCGGGTTTCGCCATCGCCAGTCAGGATCTGGAGATCCGCGGAGCCGGCGAGCTGCTCGGGGCTCGCCAAAGCGGATCGATTGCCGCCATTGGCTTTGACGCCTACACCCAAATGCTCGAGGAAGCCGTGGCCGAGCTGCGCGGGGAACCGATCCGCCATGAGACCGACCCCGAGCTGAGCGTCGACCTCCCAGCCTACATTCCCGATGAGTACGTAAGCGACATCGGCCAGCGCCTGGCTCTCTACAAACGCCTGGCCAGTGCCGGCGACGACGAGGAGGTCGGCGAGATCCTCGAGGAAATGGTCGATTGCTACGGTCCGCTGCCCGCAGAAGTCGGCATGCTCGGCGAGCTGATGATCCTAAAGAGTCACGCTCGGCGACTTGGGGCCCTCAGCCTCGAGCTCAATCCCGCGCGCCTGGTGCTTGCGCTGGCCGAGAGCACCCCCCTCGATCCGGCGGCCGTCATGCGGCTCATTCAAAAACCTCAATCGCTGTACAAACTTACGCCCGATATGCGCCTGGCGCGCCGCTTCACCAAACCCGAGCAGGCCACGCCTATCGCTGCGGCCAAGGCCGCCTTGATGGAGCTTCTCGGCTGTGCTACCTCAATGGCTACAGGAGTTTAGCGATGACGCCTCGATACGCCCTTATCCCCTTGGCCCTGGCCTTCGCCGTGGCCAGTGCCGCTGCGTGCAAGAAGGACGCGGCCGACAAGCAGGGCCCCAAGGTCTCAACCAGCACGAGCGCTGGCGCCGTCCCCCAGACCGAAGCTGAGCTCGACGCGGTGGTTGCCACCATCGACGGGGTCAACATCACCGTCCGCGAATTCCAAGATCGCATCAACCGCCAGTCGCCGTACATCCGCGCGCGCTACACCTCCACGGAGCAAAAGAAAGAGTTCCTCGACAACTTGGTCCGCTTCGAAGTCTTGGCCCAGCAAGCCAAGAAAGAGGGCTTCGATAAAGATCCGGATGTGGTCCGCTCGATGAAGCAGGTAATGATCCAAAAGCTCATGAAGGATCACTTCGAAAATGGCATCCGCCCTGAGGATGTCAAAGACGAAGACATGAAGGCCTACTACGATCAGCACGCAGAGGAATTCCACAAACCAGAAGAAGTACGAGTTTCGGCCATTGTCTGCGACAAGAAGGTCTCCGCCCAGAAGGCAGCCACTGACGCTCTCGGCGAAAAGGGCTCATCCAACAAGGGATTCCGAGAACTCGTCGCGCTGTATTCGACCGACGCAGACTCTAGGGAGCGCGGTGGCGACTTGCGCTACTTCACTGCCACCAGCACCGAGCTGCCCAAAGAAGTCGTCGACGCCGCATTCAAGCTGCTCAAGACCGGCGATGTGGTGGGTCCGATTGCCGCCTCCAACAAGAAGTTCTACGTGCTCAAGCAAACCGGTCATCGCAAAGCCATCGACAAGAGCTTCGAAGAGGTCAAGCGCCAGCTGCAAAACCGCCTGTACCGGGACATGCGCACCCAGGCGCAAAAAGACTTCATCGACAAACTCAAGGCCGAAGCCAAAATCGAAATCTTCGCCAACAAGCTCGACGCCGTGCGCATCGATAACTCCGCCGCCAACAACGAATCCCACGGCCACGGGGCTGGCAATCTGCCGGCCATGCCGCCGACCGATGAGCTCGGCGACCAACCCATGCTTCCCGACTCCAACCAGGCAACTCCCTGATGCTGATCCAGGTCCAAACTATGATGCGCTCGCTACCCACGATTCTCTCTGCTAGTCTGCTGATTTCATTGGCAAGCAGCGCATGGGCGCAGCCCTCTGACGGTCCGAGTGTGCGGGATCATCGCAACGAGGTGGCCAGCGATGGGCCGGCCCCTCTGATCGTCGATCGGGTGGTGGCCGTGGTCAACGACGAGGTCATCCTCAGCACCGAGCTGATGATGCGTGTGGCACCCGCCGCCTTCGAGCTGCAAAAGATCAGTGACCCGCGCGAGCGCGCCCGTCGCCAAGCCAAGCTCGCCAACGACGTTCTCGAGGAGATGGTCAACGAGCAGCTGGTCACCCAGGCCGCACAATCGGCCAAGCTCGACGTTGGCGAAAAGGAAGTCGAGGCAGCCATCGCTGACCTCAAGAAGCAAAACAAGCTCGATGATGAGCAGCTTGCCGACGCCATTCGTATGCAGGGCTACACCATGTCCAGCTATCGCAGCGACGTGCGCAACCAGATCTTGCGAATGCGGGCCGTCAACACCCTCGTGCGTCCACGAGTGTCTGTCACCGAAGACGATGTGCGCGCCAAGTACGATGAGCGTGCTCGCCGCTCGTCCCAGGTCAGCGAAGTCAAATTGCAACACATTCTGCTCGCCATGCCCGCAGATGCCGACGAGGCTACCGTGCGCGATACCCGCGCCAAGGCGGCCGACATCCTCACACGCGCCAAGGCCGGAGAGGACTTCGCAAGCCTTGCTGCCACCTACTCAGATGATCCCGCAACCAAGAACATCGGTGGCGACCTGGGATGGATCAAGCACAACATGATCGCCACCGAGTGGGAGCTTGTCGTGTTCGCCATGGCCAAGGGCGAGACCCGAGGTCCCATCGTGGGTCCACGAGGCCTACACGTGTTCCGGGTCTCCGACGTCAAAGACAGCAAACAAGAGCCCTTTGCCGACGTGAAGGAGCAGCTGCGAAACGAGCTCTACAGGGTCGAAATGGACAAGCAGACCCGCTTATGGGTCGAAGAGTTGCGCAAGAAGGCGCACTTCGAACTGATGCTCTGAGCTGCTCGCCACAGGCATGAGCGCCCGCCCCCTGCATGTGAGGGTGGTGCTTATTTCAGCTTTTGAGCAAAGCCCCCTTCCCTGGGCCGATTCCGTGTCTACAATACTGCTCACGCGAATCTGTCAGTGTGGACGCGCATTGGCGAAGTGACAAAAAAGGCCTGATTTCGTGATCCCTCGCAGTTCCACCCGTCATCCCGTCAATATCGACGTCACCGTCATCCACGAAGAAAAGAGACACGACCATGTCATGGTCAATCTCTCGCTTGGTGGAGCTCTGCTCACCACCGAAGAGCGCTTCCCTCTGGGCGCCTCTCTGGACCTGGTCTTCAGTGTGCCAACCGCCGAGACGCCTATCAATGTGAAGGCACTCGTTCGTTGGGTCAGCGAAGACTCGACCGGTGTGCAGTTCGACGGGCTCAGAGCCCGCGAAGTATGGTCCCTCAACGAATTCTTCAAACAGCTGCAGGGCTAGCTCTTAGCTCGCTCTTGCTGCTGACACGGGTTGCCTACGCCGAGGCACCGCTTGCTGCCGACGCTGCCTCCAACGCTGATGCGGCGGAGTCGAGCGAAGACAGTTTTCACCTGTCGACCATAGCCGTCGACCTTCGCCCTGGCGATGCCGAGACCCGCGGTCCAAGCCTCGACGCCTTCTTGGAGGCGATCGGCATGTACGGTGAGTTCACCTTGCCGAGTGACAACGAGCTCAACGCTCGGCTGCAGGCTCGGCCCTTCTCGGCCATCCTCGATCGCGGCTTGGCCACGCTGAGTGCGGCCATCTTGTCCTTCGGCACCCTCGATTGTGTGCAGACCGAGGAACGAGCGCACCGGGCGGCCCTGGACTTTGCGGCGGCGATGGCCGCTGGCGTCGACGCGCGCAAAGAGTTGCGCCAGGCACACCTCTACCTCTTCTTGTGCGCCGACCGAGGAGGGCGTGTCGACGATGCCATGGATGCCGCACGCGTTCTGCAGTCCCTTAGCGCCGACGCTCGACCAAGCGAGATCAGCTTGAACACCTGGCAGAAGTATCCGAGCGTGGATACCCAGAGCAACCAGCGGCTCATTCCCGTGCAGATCGAGAGCGATCCGAGCGGGGCCGATGTGTGGATCGACTACCTCGGCGCGGGCCTCAGTCCCAGTACACACTACCTGAGCGAAGGCGCGCATGTGGTCGCGCTAGGCAAGGATGGACGTGCCATCTCGCAGAGCATTCAGGTGCGCGGCAAGGGCCGGGTCTCCCTCAAGCTGCCAGACAACAGCTCGCGATGGGCCGGACTCGTCGACACCTTGCAGGCGGCTCGTGCCAAGACCGAAGCCAAGCGTGAAGAAGCAATGCGCAGCCTCATGTCCGCGACCGAGTCAGATGTCGCCTTCGTGTTGCGAGAACCGGGGCGCATCGAGGTATGGATAGCTCCTAGCAATCGCGGCTCGGCGGATTTTGTTGGACACGCGCCCAATGCAGCCATCGCCGGCCAGCTTGCTCTGCAGGCCTTGCGCGATGCTGAGCGTGCGCCTGGCATCGATCCGAACTTTCCCTTACTGCGAGAAGGCGATACCACCTCTACGCGTGCCAGCAGCAATCGTCGCTGGTGGGTCTATGGCGTCGTGCTTGGCGCTGCCGCCATCGGTGCCGGCATCATCGTCGCGCAGGACCTGAGCGAAGACCGCCAACGCATCGAAGTTAGCCTGCCATGAGAGTGCCTCGCCCTCTTGCCCAGCTGGGCGCACTGGTCTTCCTTTGGTTTGCACTGGCGGCCGCCACCCTGCGCCTGCCCGTCGAAGTTCACGGGCAAGGCGTTGAGGTGCGCGCCGAAGCAGGCATGGAGACCCTCGCCAAGCAAGTGGCCAAGCAAGCCCCGCGCATGCTCGAAAAGATCGCCGCTGACCTTCCCGACCTGGACGTGCCCACGAACGTCGAGATACGTCTGGTTCACAAGGCAAGCTCGCTGCCACTGGTGGCGCCGGCTGGCCGCGGCGCCCCGAGCTGGGCGGCAGGCGTTGCCTATCCCGACCTCGGTATCGTCTCGATCGCCCATGCCAGCGGTACCGAGCTCAATGACGTGCTCTCGGTGACCTCCCACGAACTGAGCCACCTGGCCCTCGGTGCTGCGCTGCACGGTCAGGCTCCTCGCTGGCTAAACGAAGGCTTTGCCTATCTGCATTCCTCCGATTGGTCAGCGGCGCGCATGCAGGTCCTCACTGCGATGGCCTGGAGCGGCAACACCATTCCTTTCGACGATCTCGATCGCAGTTTTCCAGCGCAAGAACTCGAGGTGCACAAGGCCTACGCGCAGAGCTACGACATGGTGGCCTTTCTGGCTCGTCGTGGACGCTATGCTGACAACAAAGACGAGGGCGATCGCTGGCCCTTTCGCGGCTTCCTGGCCCAAATCGCCAACGGTGCCTCCGTCGAAAAAGCTGCCATGCAGGCCTATGGCACCAGCCTCCACGATCTCTATCGCGAGTGGTACCAAGACCTGCGCAGTCGCTACATGCTCATTCCCGCCAGTCTCTTTGGCCTCTTCATCTGGACCTTCGCCGCCTTCTTGCTAGTCCTCGGTTATCTGCGCAAGACGCGCAACGCCAAGAAGATCCTCGCGCGCTGGGAAGAAGAAGAAGCCGAGCGAGCCCGTCAGCTGCAACAGGAACTCGGCTTCCAGCTCAACTGAAGCACCCTGGTAGGCGCCTACGGAGGCGCCCACTGAGGCGCGCTTGCTGGCAAGCGTGCCTGCTGGCGGGCAACGAGAACTCGGTAGCTCTCGCTCTTGGGCTCATGCACAAGCGCTCGCGATCAGCGAGACGCGTCTTCGAGATACAGGAAGTCCTTGGGCGGATTGAGGCTGTAGCCTGCTTCGCTCACCTGGATAAGCTCGATGCCGTCCTCACCCAGCAAGCGACGGATGCGCATGATGTTGGTGAAGAGCGCCGCGTCGTGGCGAAGCGGGTGGTATTCGACTTCCCACACCTGCTCGACGATTTCCTCTTTCGAGAAGACGTACATCGGGCGCGCCGCAAAGAGGAAGAGCAGGCGCTTGAGAAGCGAACGGCGTCGCAAGTCGGCAACCCCCTCGCCCTTCCTGACGATGACCTGCCGAATGGCATCGACGACCAGGCTTCGCTCGTTCATGCCGAGCAAGTCTGGGCTGGCAGACGCCACAAAACTCTCGGCGCCGGCGGCATCCACGCAGCGGTACGGACGCGCAGAGCTAAAGCCAAGATCCGAGAGCATGCACTCGGCTGCCACGAGTGCCCGCTCGCTGGCGGTCGCAGCGCTTGCCGTGGGCAGTGTGCTGCGAGGATCGCTGTCGTCATGAGCGATAACTTCGAGTGCCTGGGCTGCAACCATTTGTTGCACGACAAGCCCGTACTCAGCGGCAAGCGACTTGGCGTCGCGGGCATAGACCGATGCTTCGCGCAAGTCTTCGCAGTCGCGGGCAAGCGCCGCCAAGACCAAGAGCGCTTCCACACGAGATTCGATACTGGCCGCGTGCAAGGACTCACGTGCTGAGCGAGACGCTGCAGCAGCTGCCGCCTTGCGATCGCCGCGAGCCAGCTCCAAACGAGCGACGATGGCCAGCGCCTTGCCAAGGTCGGCGCGATAGCCGAGTCGATCGGCTTCGACGGCGGCTTTGCGACCTCGCTGCAAGGCCATGGCCCCGTCGCCACAGGCGAGCGCCAGCTGCGCACATTCCAGCGACGACTCGCCTTCGACAGCGTTGCGATTGCCTCGGCAGGCCTGCAGGCCGCGCTCCAGAGCACGGGCAAGACCCAGGTGCGTGCTCGAGAGCGCCGTCCGCTCGACGAGCGCGAGTTGCTCGGCGGCCAAGTCATCGCGCAATTCGACGAGCGCAATGCGGGCCTGCAAGAGTTCGACGCAGGCAAGCATGGCCGTGAGACCGTAGCGAGCGGCGCCGGCCCCCAGGGCTACCAAAAGGCCGGCGGCTACTCGCAGGTGGCCGACTTCGACCAGCATCTCGGCCAGCTCAAGGTCTGCCCGCATCGCACCAAATTCATCTCCACGCTGACGGGCAGCCGCGATGATGTGTTGCAGATTTTCGATGGCAAGCTCGGTGTTGCCACTCTGGAAATCCACGGCGGCTTCGCAGCGAGCGAGTTCATCGCGCAGAGGTACACAATCCACTTCGGCGACCGCTCGCTCGACCTGAGGTCGGAGCACACGTGCTTCGGCAAGACGTCCTTCTTGCACCAGATTACGCACGCGCTGCACCTCGACGCGAGCTGCAAGTTCACCGTCATCTGCGCAACCAGCGGCGCGCGCCAAAGCGGCGCGTGCGGCGCTGAGGTTGCCCCGGAAGGAATCCACCTGCGCGAAGCCAAGATGAAGATTGGCAAGCGACGATGCG
>JAHEAK010000774.1 GCA_024642805.1 Kofleriaceae bacterium
TGCAATCGCGGGGGCTTTTTTTCTATTGCGGCCCCTGCCGCTCGACTGAGGCACCAGCGATGCGCGGAGCTGACGTGTCCAGGCTTTGCTAGGTTGGACACGCATGTCGGGAACCTACGATTGGAATCCGATGCCGCATGTGCTCGACCTAGCCTGCCCCGCGTGCGGGGGGATGGCGAGCTTCGAGTTCGCCGAGATCTTGAAGATAGAGCTCAAGGGCGATGTTCCCTTCTTTCAGGACAGCACCTTCTTCGACTACCGGTTCTTTGAGTCGTGGGCAGGGCAACGTTGGCACGCTGCGATCTACTACCCTGGACTTCACGGACCGGGGGCTGACTGTCTGCGCGACCTACCGGCGGGATACGCAGCCGAGGACTGGAAACACTCGCATCATCTCTATCGTTCCCCAACCCACAATCTTGGAAGCGTCATTTGCAGAGCCTGCCACCACCGGGGCAAGCACGAGCTTGGTTGGCCGCGCGATGCCTTCTATCAAATCGAGTATCGCGGCAATGTTCTGTGGGCATTCCATCGCGAGAGCACGGTCGACCTGCGCAACTTCGTTGCCTCGACCAAGCGAGAGCCGACAGACTTCACGTGGAGCTCCTTCCTCCTTCACATCCCTTCTGCCTTTCTCGCTAAGGGCGCAAGAGATGCTGTGGTCAAGAAGCTCGACCGACTACTGCAACTCGCATAGCCCTGCAAGGTGGTGCAGGGCCAGTGCGATTCGTTGGTGCCTCCGTGGCCGCGGCCGCTCACCTCGCGCTAGAAGCTGAAGTCGGCGCTGCCATCACAGTCGAGATCGATGCCGTCGGGATTGCCATCGCCATCCGCGTCCACCGGCGTTGGTAGGCAGATGGCCCCTCCGCCACTCGGGGGAGCGTCGGCGACGCCATCGCAATCGAGATCGAGGCCATCGGGAATGCCATCGCCATTGCTATCGACGAAGCCAAGGCATGCTGGCACCTGCAGGTCGCCGCTGCCGTCGCAGTCGAGATCGATGGCATCCGGCACGCCATCGCCATCGCTATCCATCATCTGCGGGATGCAGGGAATGGCGGGAATGCTCAGATCTGCGACCCCATCACAATCGAGGTCTACGCCATCGGGAATGCCATTGGCATCGGCATCGATGAGGGGATGAGCACAGAACTCGGCCTCTGGCGTGCCGTCGCAGTCCAGATCGATACCGTCGGGGACACCATCACCATTGCCATCGAAGACTGGGTTTGCGCAGAAGCTACCCAGATCGACATCACAGGTGCCGTCATCATCGACATCGATACAATCGGGAATGCCGTCTTGATTCGAATCGCCAAAGCTGAGCTCCTGCTCGCTGGTGTCGACAGATTCAGGAGACGAGTCACTGGCGCAGGCGGCGAGACTCAGGGACAGGACCAAGGAGAGGAGGGAGGCGGCTTTCAACATCGGAGCGTTCCTTTGGTGAGATCAGAGGTATCGAAGCGCCATAAGTACAAGAGCCATACCATGTAGAGCTCTCATGATTTTGCACGCTTACTCTGCCCAGGATGGGAGTGAAGCACCCGATTGCCTACATTCACCCCAGGGGCGCAGCATGGCCGCGCTGTCGACTACTCCGATGCGCGACTGGAGTGCAGGGAGAAGTCGAGCAAGACGCCGCCAAAGAGCATGGTGGCCGGTGCGATGTAGTAGTGACTGCCAAGCGAGATGCTGTGCAGATTGTCGACCAGGGATGTGGTCTGAATGAAGCCGGTGGCGGCCGCATAGCCGCAGGTGCGCGCGGCGCTGTAGATCACGATGGGGCTGGTGTCGAGGCCCTCTTCAAAGGCTTCCCAGGCGAGCCCGTTCCAGCTTCTGACGGCAAGCGCGGCTGGCTTGCTGCCGCCGACAAAGGCACGAGCCTCATAGATGCCAGCTGGCAAGGGCGAACTGCACAGGAACACGCCGACCGACCCACCCTGCTCCTGGCCATCCTGCAGGCGCAACACCACCCGATACAATCCCTCTGGGACGCTCAGCAGATCCAGAGACACGTCGCCTGTACCTGGCCCGCCATCGTCCTTGTCGAAGAGAGCTTGCTGACTGTCGAGGACCTCTGGCGTGGCGAAGACGACACGAATCATGGCCTCATCGAGTTCCATCTCGGCAACGTGGGCAAGGCTAATTTGCCCCTCTTGCTCGATCATCCTGATGCCGCCTTCGCAGGGCGCCTCACTTGGCGTGGCTTCCAGTCCGTTGAGGATAACGCTCGGTTCCTCCGCGGTCGCAAACTCAAAGCCCACGCTGTCCACTTGGTCAAAGCTCGCTCGCACCAGCAAGTCATCCGGTGGCGCGCACAGCTCGTCGGCCACAGAGGCGTCGATGAGGTCTTCTCCGGCGTCGCGATCCTGCGCGGGCGGAGAGGACTCGAAGAGCAGACTGCAGGCGCTGTGCGTACTGAGCGCGAGCAACGCGGCCAAGGCCCGCCTTATCCCCTTGTCCATCCTCGCATCATATCCCAGTCCGAGGCTCGCATCCTCAACGACCTGGCCTTTCCTAGAACCTAGCCTTTCCTAGCAAGGAGCTTGCGCAGCCGCGGCAAAGCTGCGTCAATGCCGCGCTGCCGTTGGGGCAACCTGGAAGTATAGGTAGGTCAGATGATTCGAA
>JAHEAK010000151.1 GCA_024642805.1 Kofleriaceae bacterium
CTCCGCCATGGGACTTGGCTCCCCTAGAAGGGCAATTCAGCCTCGGGTCCTGTCGTTGACGTAATTTAGAAGACCTTTCCTTCAGTCGCCGCATTGACAAGGGTGCGCGCGATACGGGCGCTCCCGTAGCTTGCGCGACGCCGGTGGGGCAGGTGGACCTGAGGTGCTAGGGCAGCTTCGCGCGCAGCAGCGTTGCGAGCGCCGTGACATGCTCATCTTCGCTGCCCATGTCCTCGAGCGCTTGTTCCAGGCGCAGCAGGTACTCGCGATTGCTTCCTGAGGGGCCGTGCGCCACGTGAATCACCTCTGCGAGCTGTTCATCGCTGTGCGCTCCGATGAAACCGGGGTTGTCGCCGTCTGCGACATAGACGATGCCCTCGTCGATGACACCGTGCTCGCGAGTGTGAAGCACACAGGCAATGCGCTGGTAGCCGGCTCTCTCGCGATGATCGAGTGCTTCGAGGATCTCGTCGGCTTGATCTGCTGGCAACTGATAGGCCATGCCCCAACATCGCTGCCCGGGTGTTGGCAAGAGCGTGACCACCCGCCCCGGTGCCTGCTCAGTACCTCGATGATCCGGTGAGGCCTGCCAGAAGCGTCTTGCAAAGCCTTCGACGTAGGCTGGTGATCGCCTTCGATACGCGAAGTCGGGTCGCCAGATGAGCGAGCCGTATCCAAAAAGCCACGGGCCCGGCATTAGCCATCGCGCCGATTGGCGCCCACTTCGTCGGCGAGGAATGCCAGGCAGGACTCATACCAATGTCTGGAGTTGCGCGGCTTTAGAATCCAGTGATTCTCGTCGGGATAGACTAGGAGAGTGGCGGAAACGCCTCGGCGCTGCAGATCTTCGAAGAGCATCAGGGACTCGCTGATGGGCACACGATAGTCCTTCTCGCCGTGGGTGATGAGCACGGGCGTCTTCCAGTTGTCCACGTGCAGGTGCGGCGAGTAGCGATTGTAGAGCGCTTCATCGTCGCTTGGATGCATTCCCATGTGCAGAGCCCAGAAGGCAGGAAAGTCGGTGGTGCCGTGGAAGGCACTGAAGCGGTACACGCTGGCGTGGGTGATGATGGCGGCAAAGCGATCGCTTTGCGTGCCTATCCAGTTGCTCATGTAGCCGCCGAAGGAACCACCCATGGCGGCGATACGTGTATCGTCGACGAGCGGGTCGGCGCACAGGTCGTCACTCACCGCCATCAAGTCGAGGTAGCAGGCGGCCCCCCACTCATTGTTACAGATCTCTTCGAGGAACTGATGGCCGTAGCCCGTGGAGCCGCGCGGGTTGGGCAGCGCGACTTGATAACCAGCGGCGATGAAGGGCAGGGGATTCCAACGCCAGTGCCAGCCTTCGGTCCACGAACTCATCGGGCCGCCGTGAATCCACAGCAAAGTCGGCCGAGGCTCATCACCCCACGAAGGATCGCGCAGGAAGAAGTAGTCGACGGAGGTACCACCAGCGCCGATGCAGCTCTTGCGATGCACATCGAGCTCGTGCTCGGGGATGCCGCTCAGCGCAGACACCGGGCGCCGCTGACCATCGCCTTCTAGGTGCATACAGAAAAGTTCTGGTGGGCTCGAGAAGCTGTGCACCAGACCATAGATGTACTCACCCCTCGTCTGGATGGCGGCACAGCTGGCTCCTCCGATGAGTTGCTCGACCGCGTCGTCGGCCAGGCGGACGCGGAAGAGGCCCATGTCGCCACGCGCCGGTGCGCACAAGAGCAAGGCCTCGTGCCCCTGCCAGGCTTCGACTGTAGGCACGGCTTGCCAGCTCGGTGCCAATACACGAGCCTGGCCTCCCGCGCTCGGATACACGATCACCTGCTTGCGCCCCTCACTGGCCCACTCACGCTGACTGCGCGTGGCGGCGATGTGTCGACCGTCGGGCGAAAAGCGCAGGCTGTGATGGGTCACGCGATCGTCGACACCGAGATGCCTGTGCTCGCCGCTCTCGAGCTCGATGACGAGAATGCTGCTGTCCTCGAGACGATCCAGACCGGGGCGTTTGCAGACAGTGGCCAATGCCTTTCCGTCAGCGCGCAGATCCCAGGCCAGACCGTGGTCGTTGTCCAGCTCGTGATCGAAGGCAGGCGTTAGATCGACGCGACTGCCTCCATCGCGGTCGAGCTTGATGAAATGCAGCGAGTCGCCACCAAGCCAGCGGTCCCAGAGTCGCACCGGCATGCGTTGGTAGCGCTTGTAGGAGGGGCCGCTGCTCTTGCGATCACGCGCAATGGCTCGCATCGCGCCTGCCTCGTTGTCGCGCAACACCGGGCACAGGGCGATGAGGCCGTGCTCCGTGATGCGGAAGTCGTGTACGCCGAGCGGCTCGTCAGTGCAGGGCGTGGCTGGCCCTCGTTCAGAGAGGCGCCAGATTTGCTGGAATTCGTGAGCCTCATCGTTCTCGGTCTTGGCTTTGCTCAAGAAGTACAAACAGCCCTTGGCGTCGAAGCGAGGGCTGGTGGCACCCTGTTCATCGCTGTGCAGCAGGCAGGGCTCGCCGGCAGCGTGGAGCGGAAGCTTCCATAGCTCGGCAGTGCGCTTGCTGCCATCTTCACTCAGTTTGGCGACACTGACTACCGCCACCTGGCCGTCGGGGTGAATGGCGAACTGCCTAACCTGAGCGAGGGTGTGAAAGGTCTCGAGGGTGATGCTCATGAGGGCGCGACACGGTACCATGTGTCGTGAGCACGGAGTCCCGAGACGCGAGTTGGTCGCTTCGACTGGGCAGCGGCGATCGCTTGGCCGGCTTAGAATCTCCCGAACTCGGGCTGCGCGCCGAGCAGGTCGAGGAGCGACGCCAGCGCTATGGCCGCAATCTCATCCTGGAGACGCAGAGTGGCGGCTTCTGGCAACTCGCCCGCGAGACCAGCAAAGATCCGATGCTCTGGTTTCTGCTTGGCACAAGCTCGCTCTTTGCCGTGCTCGGCGATCTAGGGGAAGCGGCGGTGCTGCTGGTCGCGCTCATTCCCTTTCTGGGCATGGATGCCTTTCTGCATCGACGCACGGCGGCCTCCACCGAAGGGCTCAGCACGCAACTGGCAAGTCGTGCTCGGGTTGTGCGGGATGGCGCGCGCCAACGTATCGCCGCAGCCGATCTGGTGCCTGGCGACCTGGTCGTGGTCGGCGTGGGCGAGAGCTTTCCTGCTGACGGCCTGCTGGTGAGCGGCCACGACATGCAGGTTGATGAGTCCATCTTGACCGGCGAGGCCTATCCGGTGCTCAAGACGGCGCTGGGGCCGCTCTCCACGCAGGCGCGTTCCAACGATGAGGCCGCGCCGGGCGCCGCGGCTGGCAAGATGCAAGTCGACGATAGGAACTGGAGCTTTGCGGGCACACGCCTGCTAACAGGAGAAGCCTGGCAGCGCGTGCTCCACATCGGGGCCGAGACTCTTTACGGCGAGATTGCTCGCTCGGCAGCGCAAGGCGCGCATGCCCGCACGCCTCTACAGAGCGCGGTCGCGGGCCTGGTCAGCATCTTGTTGGCCCTTGCCGGTTTGTTGTGCCTGGTGCTCGCCTGGGTGCGCTTTCAACAAGGCCATGGTCTGCTCGACGCAACCCTGAGTGCGGTGACGCTGGCCGTGGCGGCGCTGCCAGAAGAGTTCCCCGTGGTGCTGAGCTTCTTCCTCGGGGTGGGCGTCTATCGTCTCGCCAAACGCAAGGCACTGGTGCGCCGCGCGGTGGTCGTTGAGAACATCGGCAGGGTCTCGTGCATTTGCTCTGACAAGACAGGCACGCTCACCGAGGGGCGATTGCGCCTGGTCGAGCGCCATGTCGTCGAGGAGCTGAGCACTGAGCGCCTCTTGCTGGTGGCGGCGGCCGCGTCGCGTCGCGAGACCGGCGACCTGATGGATCTAGCCATACTCGATGCTCTCGATGCTCCTGTCGAGGGCGAGCTTCTGGCCAGCTTTCCCTTTACCGAGGAACGAAGACGCGAGACTTCCGTGCGCAGGCACGGTGATTCGCTGATGGCCGCACTCAAGGGGGCTCCTGAGCTCGTGCTTGGTCTGTGCGATCTGACTGCCACCGAGCGCGCAGCCTGGCTGGCCAAAGTCGAGGCGCTGGCGGCAACCGGTCACAAGCTCATCGCCTGTGCGTGGCGAGAGCTAGCGGAAGAGAGCTGGGCAGGAGGCGAGCCTGATCGCGGCTTCCAATTCGCAGGGCTTTTGGAGTTTGCCGATCCAGTACGCAGTGGCGTTGTCGAGGCCTTGCGAACCTGCCAGGACGCCAGAATTCAGGTCATCATGGTCACCGGCGACCATCCCGCAACAGCAGCTGCGGTCGCGCGCGAAATCGGTCTGGGCGGCGATGTGCCCGTGGTCATGACCGGCTCCGAACTCGAGCAAGGCCTGCAGGAAGGCAAGGCCACCTTTCTTCTGCGTTCGGTCGATGTCATCGCCAGGGCTGTGCCCGCACAGAAACTGGCTCTGGTGCGTGCGCTGCAGGCGGATGCTCACGTCGTCGCGGTCACCGGCGATGGCGTCAATGACGTTCCCGCCCTGCAGGCCGCCGACATCGGCATTGCCATGGGTGAGCGCGGCACCCGCAGCGCCCACGAGGTTGCCGCCATCGTGCTCTTGGATGACAACTTCCGCAGCATCGTGCGGGCTATCGCCGAGGGCCGTCAGCTCTTTACGAACTTGCAGCTGAGTTTTCAGTACCTGTTGATGATCCACATTCCGCTGGTGCTAACCGCGGCGCTCATTCCACTGGCCAACTATCCGCTCTTGTATTTGCCGGTGCACATCATCTGGATCGAACTCATCATCCATCCCACCGCCCTCCTCGTGTTCCAGGAGCTACCCAGTGACGGCAAGCTGCATCCCATGCGGCGCGTGCGCAGCTTGCGATTTTTCAGCCTCGCGCAGTGGCTCACCATTGCTAGCGTGGGTGCGGTGCTTACCGGCGTGGTCACCTTTAGTTTTCTGCGCAGCCTTGGCGACGACTACGATGTCGAGCACGCACGTGCCATGGCCATGGTGGCGCTTACCGTCGCCAGCGCGGGCATCACGATCAATCTGAGCCGACTGCGCACCAGGGCTGCGCAGGTCGTGGTTGCGGCCACTCTCGGTCTGAGCTTGCTGATCGTGCAAACCTCTTTCCTCGCCCGGCTCTTCCACGTGGAAGCTCTACACGGAGATGACTATTTGCTTGCGATTGGCGGTGGTCTCTTGGCGGCGCTCATCTCCGCGCTCAGCTCCGTACGAAGCTCGCAGCAGCGCCCGAAAGCAACAACGCCCGCAATGCGGGCGTCGTGAGCTGCGATGGGCTGGGCTCGATCAGCGAGCCGAGCAGCCTTGAATCTCTCCTTCCGATCGCTCGGCGGTGGCAAGGCAATCTTCGGCGGCGGCGATCAACATGTCGCGGGTTGGCAAGTGGCAGGTGCCATCGCTGTTGGTCTGCGAAATCCATTTGATGAGACCGGTGCGCCAGGCCCACAGACGCGCGCCACTGGCACTGCCGTCGCCACCGGAGAAATCGTCGTTCCAGTTGAAGAAGCTGCCGCTCCAGTTGGTGGTCTCCAGCACCTGAAGGATCTCCGCTGGTGGATCCGCCATGATGGTCGAGAAGCGCACGGCACTGGCGTACATGCATCGGCGACCTAGCTCGGTTCCGCCTGGGTAACTAAAGAGCGGCATCTCGCCACCTGGAAAGCGCTGCCAAAACTCGGTTCCACCAAGGTTCATGCCGGAGTCTTGTGGCGGCACGGCGTACGACTCAGGAGGCAGGGTGTCGTCGGCGAGAACGACGATGGCTTGATTGACATTGCGTGCTTCGTCGTAACCATCCTCCAAGAGGGTCGTGTCGGGACCGGCGTCGGCAGCGAACTCGTCGGCGCGATCGCCGCTCTGGGTGTCGTCCATTGGCCCAGTGGCACAAGCAGCCAGAGTCGAAGCGAGAAGGAGGGGTAGGAGGCTGGCGGATTTGCTCATGGGCCAGAGAAGAGCAATGGATGTGCCATCACGTAGTTGCCACGCCTACATGACGAAGTGTTTTGGATCCAAGTACTTAGCGATCGGCGAGTCGGGTTGCCAGGGACTCGAGGTGCGGGGCGCTTGTCACCAGAGGATCCCGCTGCTGGTGTCTGCATGGGCTCGAGTGTCGCGCAAGAGACTCGCACGCGCGCGCCTCAAGTTAGGGCCGCGTCGTCATGTCCCGCTTAGGCGTGGGCGCGCTCGATGAACTCGGCGTGCAGGGCGCGCACGAGATCGTCGACACGATCTTCCTGGCAGAAGAAGCTCACCCGCAGCGGCGAGGTGCTCATGGCCACGATATCGACCTTGGCTTCGTAACAGACCTTGCGCGCGCGCTCGAGCTTGATCGAGTCGAGGCCAATGCCATCGCCAACCACGCTGACAGCGCCGACGCCCTCGAGGACTTCGAGTCCCTCGGATAGAACTTTTCGTACCGCTGACCAGTCGGGTACATCGGCAAGCCCGAACCACAGATCGGCCGAAGCCATGTCGGTGTCGAGATAGAGCGGCGGCACCCGCGCCGCAGAGCTGGCTGCCAGCACTCGATCGACGCATTGCTCGCCGTGAGCGCGCACGCGCACGAGTTGCTTTTGGCCCGTGACCCCAACCGCGTCGACGTCAGCGCCCATGCCGACCGGATCCACGCGAGTTCCGCCGCCGAAGTGGGCCGTGGCGCGCGCGTAGAGAGCGACGCCCGTGCGTCTGGCGACTTCAATGCAGCTGGCGTGCAGCACCTTGGCGCCGTGCGCGGCCAGCTCGAGCATTTCGTTACACGAGATGGCTTCGAGCATCTCGGCGGCGCTGACCACGCGCGGATCGGCGGTGAAGATGCCGGCGACGTCGGAGCAAATCTCGCAATAGCTAGCGCTGAGGGCCGCCGCAAGGGCCACGGCGGTGGTGTCGGAGCCGCCGCGACCGAGGGTGGTGAGCTCGCCGCGGTAGGAGATGCCCTGAAAGCCAGCGACGATGACGATGCGATCGGCATCGAGCTCGTCCTGAATGCGCACAGGACGCACCTCGATGATGCGCGCACCCGAGTGGCGATCGTTGGTCAGGATGCCGGCCTGCATGCCGGTGAGCGAAACCGCGCTCTGCCCGAGTTCGGCGACGGCCATGGCCAAGAGCGCCATGCTGCACTGCTCGCCGGTGGCTAGAAGCATGTCGATCTCACGACGCGAGGGCGAGTCGGAGATGGCGCGGGCTTTGGCCAAAAGCTCGTTGGTCGTGCTGCCCATCGCAGAGACCACGACGACCATGCGATTGCCTTCGCGCTGGGTGGCGACGATGCGCTCGGCTACTTTCTTGATGCGATCGACGTCGGCGAGGGAAGAGCCGCCATACTTCTGAACAACGATGGGCTTCATGCCGCCGAGTCTAGAATCAAAAGCCCGGCCCTGTCTAAAGCCGAGCCCTTTCTAAAGCCCGGCGTCGCAGATTGCCAACTGCAGGTTGCTAGCTACAGGCGCGCCCATTTTGGATTGAACTGATACGAAGCGTTGCGACGGCGTTGGGTCCAGGCAACCTTGGCTTCGTTGGGGCGAAAATCCACGTGCACGAAGTCCTCGTGGCGGTAGTCGACGACGCCGCGAGCCTCTTCTTTGCCCATCCAGAGAAAGTCACGGATCTCGCTGGTCTTGACGCCTTGCACGCGCAAGTCGATCGCCTTGCCAAGGAAGTGCTTGGAGCCCTTCACGCCGAAGCCGCGCTTGCGGAAACCGGAAACCACTTCGATGACGTGACCGGGGTAGGCAGAAGAGATCTCGGCGAGCACCGAGAGAATCTCAGGAGCCATGCGGTGACTGCGGCCCGAGCGTCGACAGCGAAAGAAGTCTTCGACGGCGCTTGGGTCATCGCCAAGGACTTCGCCTTTGTCGGTGAGCAAGAAGATGCGGTTCTCTTTGGAGTTGGCGTCTTGAAGAAGCACCGGAACGATCTTGACCAGCCCGCCGCTCTCGGGGGCCATGCGATCCACTCGTTTCGGCGTGGTCAGGCTCACACTGGCTACCCGACTAGGGGGCTCCGCAGAGAGTGAGCTCGATTCGCGATTCGTGGACTTTGCCAGCGAAACCGCAGAGGTCGAGGGCATGGCGATGACAGCAAGTGCGAGAAGATTGGTCAAAAGGCGGCGCATGTCGCCGCCGTGTATTACAAGGGCTGTGCCGTACATTCAGTCACATAACTGGCTGATTTTATAGCTGTAAAATCTGCGTCATCGCTCCCACTCTTCGATTTTCGGAAAGCGACCCTCCGGCTTCGCAAGGGGCCCACACCTGCAGCACACAGGCTGATTGACCGGTGAAAGTGCCACCGCTAGGCTCGGTGGCTAGCCATGGGCGAAGAGAGACGCGGCGATCCGACCCTGTCGATTCGGACGGTCAACGCCCCGAGCAAAGCCGGGTGGCTGGTAGTTCACGGTGGCACGATGATGGAGCTGCGCGTGCCCGTCACCGAGGTGCCCCTATGTATAGGCAAGGATCCGGATGCCCAGCTGCGTCTCGAAGATCCGCACGTGTCGGCGCGCCACGCCGAAGTGGTACGCACCGATAGCGGCTTTGCGATCACCGACCTAGATAGCCGCAACGGAACTCTCGTCGATGGGGTTTCGATCCGCAGCGCCGTCTTGCAGCCGGGCGCCACCATCACGGTTGGCACCACGCGCATTCGCTTCGAGTCGCGCGGGCAGGCCCCTGTCGCCGGCGCCTTCGAGGAGCGCGAAGCCACTCGATTTGGGCGCGCCATCGGCCAGACGCCGGCGATGCGTCAGCTCTTCGGCGTCCTGCATCGCATCGCGCCGACCGATCTCAGCGTGTGCGTGCTAGGCGAGACCGGTACCGGTAAGGACGTCATCGCCAGGGCGATTCACGACGGCAGCTTGCGCAAGGACAAGCCCTTCGTGGTTCTCGACTGCGGCGCGGTTGCGTCCAATCTCATCGAGAGCCAGATCTTTGGCCACGTGCGCGGTGCTTTCACCGGTGCCGTGAGCGATCGGGCTGGCGCTTTCGAAGAGGCAGACGGCGGTACGGTCTTTCTCGACGAGATTGGCGAGCTTGCCCTGGATCTACAACCAAAGCTCTTGCGCGTGCTCGAGACCGGCATCGTCGTGCGCGTCGGCACCACCAGCGAGCACGTGGTCAGCGTGCGCGTCATCGCCGCTACCAATCGCGATTTGCAAGCGGAAGTGCGAGCGGGGCGCTTTCGAGAAGACTTGTGGTTCCGTCTGAGCGCCGCCGTCGTGACCTTGCCGCCCTTGCGCGATCGACGCCAGGACCTCACCGATCTAGCTACCAGCTTCGTGCAGGCCATTCGCCCTGATTTGGGCATCGGTGTCGATGCCATGGCGATCTTGGAAAATCACGATTGGCCCGGCAACGTGCGCGAGCTCAAGAACGTCATCGAAGGCGCGGTCGCGGTCTGCGAAGGCAGTGAGCTGAGCCCTCGCGACTTCGTGCTCTTTCACCGACGCATGCGCCAGCCCACCATTGACAGATTGCCGCTGGCTGGCAAGAGCCTCGATTCCATCGAGCGCTCGGCCATTCGGCAGTCACTGGCGCACTTCGAAGGCAACAAGACCAAGGCGGCCGAAGCCCTGGGCATCGCGCCATCGACTCTCTACGCCAAGATCAAGAAGTACGAGCTGTAGGCGCGGGCGGCGTTCCCACAAGGGCAAAAAAACCTGCAA
>JAHEAK010000775.1 GCA_024642805.1 Kofleriaceae bacterium
CGAATCTGATCTTGCTCGAAGGGCTTTTCTATATAGTCAAAGGCACCCGACTTCACAGCGGCCACGGCGTTGTCGACGCTGCCGAAGGCCGTGATCATGATGACGGGTATGGAAGGGTGATTGGCCGAGACGGTGCGCAAGACTTCCATGCCATCGACGCGTGGCATCTTGAGGTCGGTGATGACGACGTTGATGCTCTCGTCGAGTTTCTCGAGGGCTTCGGCCCCGTCCACTGCCTGCTGAACCTCGTAGCCTTCGCGAGTCAAGATGGCTACCAAGACGCGCCGCAAGTTGGGCTCGTCATCGGCCACCAGGATGCGGGGGCTAGGACTCATGGCGGCTAACATAGCAAGACGTGCGATAGATTTCCGGTACTTGCGAGCCATGCTCGCGAGTTGGATCTCGGTTTATGTACCTGAAATTACACATTCGTGGCGCCGCCATCTCCTTCGCTCTCCCCTTGCGAGGCTGGTGAGCTGGTGATCCGATCGCGCAGCTCGTCACCAAGCTCGGTGTCGACACTGGCATCGTCGAGGCTATCGGGATCCTCGTCCACACTGCTTTCGCTGTGTTGGGAATCCTCGCTGCGAGTGGCGCGAAAGCCTTCGATGGGCTGGGTGACCGAGCCGTCGGCGCGACGCTCGCTCGCCGGCAACGAGGGCGCGAGGGCCGGCAAGAAGACCGAGAAGGTCGAACCGCGATTGGGCGTCGAGCGAACCTCGATGATGCCATTGTGCTGGGTGACGATGCGCTGGGAGATGGCCAGGCCCAAACCCGTGCCCTGATGCTTGGTGGTGTAGAAGGGAATGAAGAGGCTGCGCAGTTTCTCTTTGGGAATGCCAACGCCGGTATCGCGAAAGCGCACCTCGGCGAAGGAGCCGTATCCCAGACGTGAGCGTCTGCGCCTGGTGGTCATGATCTCGAGACCGCCAGAGCCCTCCATCGCTTGCAGAGCATTGAGGCCGAGGTTGAGGAAGACCTGGCGAAGCTGTTCCGGATCGCCTGCGACGGGCGGGATCAACTCGTCGAGGCGCACCTGGATGTCGATGTCTGCGGCGGCGCTATCAGTCTCGATGAGCTGAACGGTCTTGCGCACGACTGCATTGATATCGATCTCGCCATAGCTGACCGGCTCGGCCTTGGCGGGTCGGGCGTAGTCGAGGAACTGCGTGACCACGTTGTTGAGGCGATTGACCTCTTCGATGATGATGCCGATCCATTCCGAGGACTCGGTCGCGTTATCGATGGGCTTGCCATCGGGGCCGACCAAGAGCTGAGCGGCGCCTTTGATGGCACCGAGTGGGTTGCGAATCTCGTGGGCCAGGCCTGCGGCCATCTCGCCAATGGCCGCCAGACGATCGCGATCTTTGACTCGTTCGTAGAGCTGGGTGTTTTCGATGGTGCGACCGCATTCGTCAGCGAGTCGTCGAAAGGTGTCGATGTCGTCGAGGTCGAAGGCACCCTCCAGGCGCTCATCGCGAAAGCCGAGCATGCCCAAGAGCCATCGGCCTTGCTCGGTTTCTTCCGAGCCAAAGATGGGCACCACGAGGGTGGTCTGGGTGGCGCTGCACGAGCGAACGACCGCCTGCAGGGTCTCGCGCTGGCGCTGGACCTTGCGACCGGCGCCCTCGATGTTTTGGATCTCGCGCACCAGCACATCGGCATCGACATAGCCAGTGCGCAGGTGGTCGAAGAACTCCTTGTGCTGGGCGACCTCGATGCGCTCGACGCCGGCAACCGGGCCAAAGTGAGCCAGCAAGTCGTAGGCAGCGCCATCGGAGTCGATGAAGTAGATGCAGGCGTGGGTGATGCGTCGACTCTCCTCGACGCCGACCATGATGCGTTGGGTGATGTCGCCAAGGTCGACGGCGTCGGAGAGCTCTCGACGAACATCGGCGATGCGACCGCGCAGCTCATGCCGCTGCCTGACCAGCCAGCCGTTGATGCTGTTCTCCAAGCGGGAGCGAACCGGCTCGAAGAGCACGAGGATGACGAAGGAGGCGACCAGCGAGTTGAGCAGCCACAAACCCTCCTGACCGCTGCCCAGCCATGCCAGCAAGAGTCCGTAGACCGCCCAGAGCAAGATGACCAGGGTGCCAAGCACGATCATCTTGCCGATCAGCTCGTTGAGATCGAGGAGTCGGTAGCGGAAGAGGGTCTGCGAGAGGAAGTACAGGTAGAGGATGGTTAGAACGTTGCCGACCGTCGGCACCAGATCGCCGAAGTAGGGCATGTTCTCGGTGAGGGCCAGTGTGATCGCGATCGAGCCGCCGCTGAGCAGATAGCGAATGCGCGCTTTGGCCACCCGGCTGGTGGTCAGAAGGAACTGCTTGTACAGCTCCCAGATGCAGCGATACAGGCCGCCGAACACGTAGATGCCGAAGGGCACCAGAAACCAGTTCTCGGTGTGAATCGGCACGAAGAGGGCCGAGTAGATGAGCGCCATGTAGGCGGCAAAGGTCCAGGCCAGGGTCGTGCGCGGAGGGCGCCGCTTGCCGCCAATGGCAGGTTCCGCCATGAATTCGCGAAAGAACTGCAAGGCCACCGGAGGGATGGTTGCCGCCGGCCACAGAGCCAACCACTCGACCATGGGTTCGGCTGTGACCATGGCGATGAAGGTGC
>JAHEAK010000776.1 GCA_024642805.1 Kofleriaceae bacterium
GTCGAGGGCCTGGTCGGGCTTGTTCCAGGCGGTGTAGAGATCGGCGAGCGCGGATAGGACGCCGGCGTCACCAGAGAAACGCGCCTCCACCTTCTTGGCCATGGCGAGGGCCTTGCTGGTATCACCATTCTTCCAGTAGCGCTTGGCGAGCTCGAGCTGAAATCGCGGCTCACCTGGCGCAACCCGAATGACGGCCTCGTACTGCTTGAGCGCGTCCTTCTCTAGACCGGAGTTTTCCAAGAGGACGATCAGACGGCGCTGGGTGTCGAGCTCGTAGGGCGACTTCTTGGTGGCCTTGCGATAGGCGTCGATGGCTTTGTCTGCAAGGCCCGTCTCTTCGTAGATGCGCGCTAGCGTGTCCCACTCGAAATGGCCGCGACTCGAAACCGGCCAGGTCTTCTCGAGCTTGGTGGTGAGTTGCGCGAGTTCCTGGCGTCGCCGGTAGATGTCGACGATGTGAGTGGTGAGTTCCTTGACTGCGTAGTAGCCATGACCGACGAGCTTGATGCCGCGCTCGTACTCGGCAACGGCCTCCATGTCTTTGCCCTGGCCTTCGAGGGCAGCGGCAATGCGGCTGATGACCTCGACGCGCTGGCCAGGGTCGGAGCGCAGCTTCTGTTCGGCCTCTTTGAAGATGACGATGGCTTCGGAATATTTCTTATGCTGCGCCAGCGCGTCAGCAAACTCCAGTCGGGTCTGCAGATTGCCGGGGTCAAGCTCGATATAGGTCTTGAAGAATCCGGCCGCCGCGTCGATGTCGTTGGCAGCCATGGCCAGGTCCGCCAACGCACGCAGGCTGTTCATCTTGTCCTGCTTGTTGCGAGCGAAGCGCAGTGCTTCCTGAAAGTGCTGAGCGGCTTGCACCGATTGACCCGCGTCGCGCAGGATCTTGCCGAGGACGGTGTGGGCGGCCGCATCCTTGCCGTCCATGGCGATGGCCTGCTCGAAGAAGCCGCGCGCCACATCCACCTGACCTTCGGCCTGCTGGAGGTAGCCGAGAACCATGAGATTGGAAAAACTCGGATGCTTGTCCTGATCCCCCTGGTACTCGCGAATCAGCAGGCCGACGCTGCGATAGCGCCGGTACATGCCCATGAGCTTGCCAAGCGATCCGGAGTCGCTGGGGTTTTGCGCCAGCATCCGCTTGTAGCGAGTGATGAGCCCCTTGTCGAAGGGGTCTCGTCGTACAGTCCAGTCATCTTGAGCGGCGGCCAGTCGCGGAGCGAGCAGGCTGGGACCGGCCAGGAAACCAAGTGAAATCAGTGTGGAAAGCAGGAGTTTGCGCAATGGGAGACTCTGAGAAGGAGGAATGCCCGCGGGCCTGCGAGCACTCCCTTTCATCATAACGTCTCGACGCCCCGGAGGCTTTCCTTGAATCTCAGATCGCCAGGGATTTTGCGCGCTCTAGCGGCTTGCTGCGAATGCGTTGCAGGAGCGAGCCCAGGTGCTTGCGGCGCGATTCGATGCAGTAGTCGCGCAAGAGGCGGGCGTGCACCTTGGGCATGCCTGTAAAGCGCACCCTATCGGTATAGAAGTAGTTATCGCCGCCCTGGTAGCAAATCTCACCTCGCGCCCAGATGGTTTCACTGGTGCCTGGCAGCTCGAACTCGAGACCGACCACGCGCTGACTCTCAACCAGGCGCTTTTTGGGGGCTTTGACGCGATTGAGCAGCACGCCGCTCTCGCTCAGGTTGCCAGCCATGGCCCGAAACGGCTGATCCGCGATGTACTGGTTCATGAACATCTCGAGCGGAACCCGAAATCCAATTCGTCGATCACTGGCAAGCATGCTGGTATCCCCCTTTGTCCTACAGTGTAGGTGCAGCTCCGCCAGGACTCAATTTTTCGGCAATGCTGGCCAGGCCAGGCTCGCCAGCTAGCGGCCCAGGGGCAGCGCCCTCGCTTGCGTCAACTCAGGACTGGCGCAGCGGAGCGACGAGTTCTTTGAAGCGGGTGGCCACGGTGTCCCAGCTCAGATCGAGTTCGAGACAACGCTGCAAGAGTGCCGTGCGCGCCTCGGGGCCAGCGGCGTAGACGGCCAGTGCGCGCCGGAAGGCGTTGGCGAGCTCGCTCTCGTCTTTGTAGAGGAAGCCGCTACCGGTCTGGGTGCGCAGGTCGTAGTTGCTGAGCCGTTCTGCGAACTCGCCGCGCTTGGCTGCGATGATCGCTGTGCCGTAGCGACAGGGAAAGAGCTGCGAGACGGGGCTCGGCTCGCTTGGCATCAGCACGAAGTCAGCAGCGGCGACGATGCGATGACGCAGTTGCCTGTGCTCGTAGTCAGAGAGGGCACGTGGGCTCGCTGCCTTGAGTGGCGCGCGCATGGCAAGCGCTTCGACTTCAGGGCCGCCACCAACACTGGCAAAGTGCAGCGGCATGGTGAGCAGTTCCTCGGCGACTGCACGGGGAAGTTTCTTAAATTTGCCGACTACGCCAATGAGCGGGACATCTTCTTGTTTGAGGCCAAGCTCGGTGCGCAGCGCGGCTTTGGCCTCCTCTTTGGACTCGATGGTCGGCGGGTCCATGCGCTTGGTGAGAACGCTGTCGCGCGCGGGATTCCACTCGCGGGCATCGACGCCAGGCACCAGGCTGGCGAGCTTGGCAACGTGGGCGG
>JAHEAK010000152.1:0-544 GCA_024642805.1 Kofleriaceae bacterium
TTCTCGGCAAAACGCCCTACCTCTACGAGACCGAGTCGATGCCTGGCAGTGTGCAATTCGTCTTGCAGCTCGATGGCTACCGCAGCATGAGTCTGAGCTTGCCAGCCAACAAGGACGCAGTGCGGCAGGTCATGCTCTTGCCTGGCAAAGGTGGCGTCGTCGTTCCGGCACCGCCGACCCAGGACAGCGCGACACCCAAGACCAGCGCCAAAACCACACAGAGCACGCCTGTGAAAAGCCCGGCGACCTCCAAGTCGAGCGACAAGCGCTCCGACACCGCCCAGCCTCGTGAAAAGACGGCGAAGGATGAGCCGAAGAGCAAGCCTATCGAGCGACCCAAGACCAAGACCGGCCGCGTCGATTACAGCGCAGATCCCATCCCGCTCGACTGAGTCCGTGTACCATCCGGGCATGGCAGAACTGCAAATTGAAGATCTCGAAATTGGAAACGGCGCCGTGGCCACACCAGGGCAGATGGTTTCCGTGCACTACACCGGTTGGCTCACCACCGGCGTGAAGTTTGATAGCTCCCTCGATCGCGGCA
>JAHEAK010000152.1:574-9568 GCA_024642805.1 Kofleriaceae bacterium
CTGGGACCAGGGTGTTGCCGGCATGAAGATCGGTGGCAAGCGCAAGCTGACCATTCCCCCTGAGCTTGGCTATGGCGCACGCGGGGCGGGCAACGTCATTCCGCCCAACGCCGTGCTGGTCTTCGAAGTCGAACTGCTCGGCCTGAGCTAGGCCGTTGACGCTCAGGGACTGAGCGTCAAACCACTCTGCTCGCACTGCACACTGCTTCCGCTTAGGGAACTCGGTAGTTGCAGTGCGCCGCAGACCTCTTGATAGCTGTAGTCGGCGGGCGTCAAGAGTGGCTCGTAACGGCTCTCCGGGGCTGCCAGGCCACTGAGGAGAAACTGCGGCGTTGACAGGAGCATGCCGCAGTAGCCGCGCAGGTTGTCATTCAGGTTGCTTACATCTTCAAAAGCTGTGTCGACGCTAGCACCGAAGAAGAGTTCGATACCAGCGAGCTCGGAGAGACCGGATTCGCGCGCCTGATGGTCGATGCGCGCTTGACCGATGATTCTGTCTTTCACGGCGGCAACCAGGTCGCCGAGGGTGCTGCCGGGGGTGGCGGCAGCGGCGGCCAAGACACCATCGATGAAGTCGGGTTGAGGGTCAGTCTTGCGGCATGCTCCAAAGCGATCCTCGAAGACCAGGCGCGCTTGAAAGTCGAGGCCGCGGAAACCGCGATCGCCTGGCTTGAGAAAAACACCTAGTCCGCCCAAGAGCAGGCGCTGCTCATCGGTGTCGGGTTCGTTGTCGGAAGGCTCGTACTGACACCAGTACTTCTCCGCCAGGCAGCACTGACCCTGATTCTGACAGACGTTCTTCATCTGCGAGCAACTTGGCAGGGCAGCGGCGCACTGATTGATCGAATCGGGCCGCTCGGGAAAGGATTCGAAGAAGGGACGGCGCCAGTCCAGTGCACCATACGCGGCGCTGAGCAAGGTGCGCGCCGACAGTGGCACCACGCCGTCGCCGGAACTATTGGCCCGCTTGTTTGCCTCCTCTTCCGCGATGGTCCAAGGATCAAAAACCGGTGGAACCGAGTAGGGGCTGGCGCCACAACCTGCGGCGGGCTCGAGTCGATTGAAGTAGGCCGAGGTCACGATGGCAACCAAGAGCTCCTTCACCGAGAAATGACTCTTCACGAAGGACTCGGTGAGCTGCAACAAGAGGTCGCGACTCTGTTCGTTGCGCGGAAAGTGATTGGCGATGGTGAGACGCGATCCGATCACTTCGGCCCAAACGCCATCGACGATGTTGGAGGCGACCAGGTAGGCGAAGGCGGCGTCAGGATCGGCGATGCTCTCGTCGGCAGCAAGCGTCAGCCCGTTGTTCGCGATGCTCTCGAATCCTGAGCGCAGGCTCTGCTCGAGATCGTAGACCGTGCTTCGGTCGCCGCTTAGCGAGGCAAAGCGGCCATCGATGCCGGCCGGATCCGCGCTCAGATTGCCAAGGAAGAAGCCTCCGCAGCTGAGATCCCAATCCCAGGGCTGGTTGTTGCCGGTCTCGCCAAAGAAGCGGTCGGCCACAAAGCCATCAAAGCGAAAGGCTGCATGGGCGCGCTCGGGGGCGACACCGGTAGCTTCGCCGTAGATGGCCTCCTCGAAGAGGCCTGGCAAATCCCAGTGTCTTCGCAGGGCCGGATCGGCGTTGTCGGTGATCGATGCGGTGCTGTTGTGGCAGCCAAGGCAGGTGATGTCGCGATTGAGATAGGTGGCGTCGAAGACCAGTCCAAAGTCTTCGCGGCGAGCGAGCTCAGCTTGAACGAGCGGCACGTTGGCGGCCGGAATCGGTCTGCTGACCATGGCCATGATGTGCGCGCGATAGACCGGAGACACATCATCGAGGATCAAGCTCGAACGCAAGAGGTCGAGCATCGTGAACTCGCCCTGGCCATCGCCACCGGCCATCGGTGCTGCATCGCGCACGAAGCCTGCCAGCGCACCCGCGTCGTCCTTGCGGCTGCGATCGCCGTAGCAACTCTGCATGCTCTGATCCTCGATGCGAGGCACTTGCAGCGCGTCCATGAAGTGCTCGGCCCAGCGATCGAGGTAGGCCGGGTCGCGCAAGAGCATGCGAGCGACAGTGGCGTAGGGGTCGACGGCCTCGAGCGGCCCGGCATCACCTGCGCTTGCCTCGAGGTTGCGCTTGCGAATGGCAGCCATCAAGTCGCTGTACACGTTGACGCTTGCCTGCGACTTTGGCCGATAGCCGAGCAGCGCCAGGTGCGCACTGCGCACGAAGGCCTGATCCGAGTCGGTGCACTGATCGAAGGTGGGCGCTGTGCTTGCGTCGGGCACGCCGGCGTCGCTATTGGCAGGATTGCCATCGGAGCCACAAGCGAGCAGGCTGGCGGTGAGCAGCGTTGCGCTGAGCAGGTTGGAGAAGATGGATTTCATAGCGTGATCCCCAAGATGCGAGCGGTGGCTTTGAGGGCGGCGTCTTCCTCGCTGAGAGCACCGCGCACGTCGGAGACGGCGAAGGCCTCCTGTGCGAAGGGCCAGATGCCGAGGGCGAGCAGGGCGCCAATGCGATTCTCTGCGGGGGTAGCGGCGTTGTCGCTGCTGGCCGTGGAGTCGGGGCCGATGGCTCCAAAGATACCTTTCTCGGCATTGGTGATGGGCCCGCCAATGAAGGCCGTCGTGTAGCCGTAGGGATGGTGGTTGCGACCATCGCCACCGCCTTGCGGTGAGGCTGTACGGCCGAACTCGGTGTTGAGAATGATAAGGGTGTCGTCGAGATCGAGCTTGCTCGGATCGTTTTCGCCAGGTTCGTTGATGATGGCCAGGAGGTTGCGGCTGAGGTTGTCGAAGTTGCGCGCGGTGTCGGCCGAGTTGCGAGTGTGGGTGTCATAGCCGCCGCCGCCGCTGGCCTCGAAGAGACCAATGTCGGAGACGCAAACGTAGCTAGCTGGCTCGCTCGGGTGGGTGAGCAAGTGGCGCGCTGCCTCAAGGCTCATGCCGGGAATGTCGAAGCTGCGATTGTCTCCACAAGCCTGGCCGGCGCGTGCCTGGAAGAGGCTCGGATCCATAACGTTGGCGATGGCATCGACGTTCTTGACGGTGGCTACCGCTTGCTCGACATCGGTCATGGCCGCGCTGCGCACGCGCTCTTGGTCGCCAGGCCAGCGCAAGCGATCGCGATACTGATCGACGTAGCTATCCATGAGCTGGTCGTAGCGCTCGCGAGCCGCGCCCACTTCATCGCGTGCCAGAAGATCACTGAAGCCCTCGACATTGGTGATGTTGATGGACAGAGGTCGGGCAATGCCCGGATGGAAACCGGTGGCGGCTGCCGCAGAGACGTTGTCGCCAGCGAGACCGCCCACAGCGAAGAGATAGGAGTGTGGTGCGGCGCGACTGGCAGGCGCACGCTCGGCAAAGAAGCGCTGGATGTGCGCACCCAGACCGGCGGCCGAGGGCCGACCCAAGGGTTGCCCGGTCAGCGCTTGCGGCACGGCGGCTTCATGAGGCTCGAGGTTGTGGCGCTGAACGATAATGCGCATGCGATCGATCAGATCCGTGCGGCCGCGCAATCGGTGAGCGAAGGGGCCTAGCTGGACGCTGGCACCATTGGCGTCAGTGGCGAAGAAGCTGCCGTGCGCCTCGCCATCGGGAAACAAGCAATCGCTGAGAGCGTTTTCGACGCTGCCCGAGCCGCCGCCTAGAAAGGCGTAGTATTGCTGGTTGGGAAATTGGGCGTCGTCGGGTCGCCCGTACTCCTCGACCATGTAGAAGGTTTCCCAGGGAGAAAGGCCACCGTAGAGAAAGACCTCCAAGACCTTTTTTGCTCGCCGCTCGGGCGGCAAGAGCACAGGAGCCGCCCCGGCTGGCAGCTCACCGAAGGGAGCGGCTTGGCTCCGGCGAGAGGAGAAGAAGGCCCCACTGACCGCCACGCTGGCGGCGCCGGCAGCACCGATTTTCAAAAATTTTCGACGGTTCAAGCTGGCTCCTCCAGTGTGGGAGAATGCCATAGGCGTGCGCACGCTCGGGGCTGAAAACAGCTCTCTGCAAGCAAGTGTCAGGCGATGCCACACAAAGCGGGGCCACCTGCGAGCCTTGAGCGGGCTTCGACACGATCTCATGCGACTTGGCGCACCTCGGGCTTTGCGCGGGGCCTGGCCACGCACGATGCTTAGCCATGGTCCTTGCCACACCTACATCGGCGCCATTTTTGCCGCACTGCGCCACTCTCAGCGCCGAGGGCGCAGCTCCGACTCGCTGGATGCTCATGTTGCACGGCATCTATGGTCGCGGCGCCAACTGGCGAGCCGTTGCCAGGGCACTGAGCACCCACTGTCCTGACTGGGGATTCATTCTGGTCGATCTGCGCATGCACGGTGCTTCCATGGACGCGCCTTCCCCACACACCCTCGAGGCGTGTGCTCGTGATGTGATCGCTCTCATCGAGCAGCAGCGAGAGGAGGGTCGCCAGGTGCGGGCGATCTTGGGTCATTCATTTGGCGGCAAGGTAGCGCTAGAGGCGCAGCGACTCGGTGAAAGTCTTAGCACCCTGTGGCTGATCGATAGCTCGCCGGGCGCAAGGCCAGGAGCGATGGACGATCCAAACAACACGGTCGTCAGTGTCCTGCGCATGCTGCAAACGCTTCCGCAAGAATTTGCGAACCGCTCGACCTTTGTCGACACGGTCGTGGCGCGCGGATTCCCCAAAGCGCTGGCGGACTGGTTAGCCATGAATCTCGAGCGCAGCGATGAGCACTATCGATGCATGCTAGATCCCTCGGCTATGCAAGCGCTTCTCGAAGACTATTTTCAGGCTGATCGCTGGCAGGTGCTTGAGCACAGCGCCGAGCCCGTGCGCTGTGTAGTTGCCACTCGTTCCTCGGCGCTTTCGAGCGCGGAGCAGGAGCGACTGGCAGACTTGCAGCGGGAGGGCAGGGCGATCATCACCCACATCGAGGGCAGCCATTGGTTGCACGTCGATGGCTTCGCTGAGCTCGTCGAATACCTGCGCTCGGCTCTCTGCTAAGGCCACGGGGCGACCGGCATGCTCCAGGTGATCTCGTGGCACGGCTTCGGTCCCCTGGTAGCTAAGCAGGCCACATGTCGTATGGGCCGCCCGGGTCGCCATTCGCGTGGGTAGCCGAAAGCGCGCTATAATCAGGACGATGGATGGAGCGGCGCAGGAGCAACGGACCGTTGGTCGTTACTCGCTGTTGAGCAAGATTGCGGCGGGTGGGATGGGGGCGGTGCACCTTGCAAGGCTCGATAGCATGCAGGGCGTCGAACGCTTCTTTGCGATCAAATTGCTGCTGCCGCAGTTCGCCGAGGACAAGAGCGTCGTCGACATGTTCGTGACCGAGGCTCGTATCGCCTCGCGCATCACCCATCCCAACGTCTGCCAGGTCTTCGAGCTAGGTATCGAGCGCGACGAACTCTTCATCTGCATGGAATACCTCAAGGGGATTCCCGCAACTTCTATTCTCAAGACCCACAAGCCGCTCAATCCGGTGGCGACCTCCATCGCCGTCGCCATCGTCCAGCAGACCTGCGCAGGACTGCAGTTTGCCCATGATCTCAAGGGAGACGATGGGGCGCCCCTCGGCGTTGTTCATCGCGACATCTCTCCTGGCAACATCTTCTTGACCACGACGGGCAACATCAAGGTGCTCGACTTCGGCGTCGTCAAAGCCAAGGACTCGTCCTACAAGACTCGAACCGGTGCTCTCAAAGGCAAGTTTGGCTACATGTCGCCCGAGCAGATCATGGCCGAGGAGATCGATCACCGCTCCGACATTTTCAGTCTCGGTATCGTGCTCTTCGAGCTATTGACCAATCGTCGACTCTTCACGCGCGAATCCGAGTACGCCACGCTCAAGGCCATTACCGAGACGCCCATACCCGAGCTCATCAGTCTGCGACCGGACTTGCCACGCGAGCTAAACGACGTGCTTGCCAAGGCACTTGCCCGCAAGGTCGATGACCGCTACTCGTCGATGAAGGAGTTCTCTCTGGCCCTCGGCGCGGCCATGAAAGACAACGGCGGCGTCGCCGATAGCGCCGCGATTGCTGACTACCTAGAGACAAAATTCACCTACCAGCTCGGTCAGATCGAGAAGATGCTGCAGGAGGTGCGCGACGCGCCGGCCTTCACTCCTGAGCCATCACAATCAGGACGCGGTCTCGCTGACGACGACGGCCCCAAGACCGAGATTTTGGCAGGAGCCCCACTCGCGACACCCGAGGCGCCCATCATCGCAGACCGTCCCAAAGCTGGCCGTGGCATTGGCCTCGTGTTGGCGATCGCCCTGGTCGGGGTCGGGGTGGTCGCATTGGCACTTGTTCTTTTGCTCAAGAAGGACGATCCGGTACCGGAGGCAGCACGCATCGTGGTGGAAGGTCAGGTGCGTCCTGAGGATGGCGATTCCCAACGAGCGCTGACCAAGCGAGCTGACGCCGGCGTAGTGGTGTCCCCGATGGACGCCGGCGCTGTGGCTGCGCACAGCGATGCCACCACGAGCCCCGTCAAGCAAGACAAGCATCGCTGCGAGAGCAAGGAGGGGGTCGCGGCTCGCAACCGCTGCTACGTTGCACAGTCCGGCCGCAAGTTGAGCAAGTGTCTCAGCGAGCATGCGGTGGAAATTTCGGGCTCACCGGAAATCAGCTTGAGCTTCGACTTAAATAAGCGCGGTCAGGTGCTCGCTGTCGAGATTTCGCCGGCCGCGCTCGCCACCACGGCACTGGGTACCTGCGTCATGGGTATTGCAAACGCTATTCGATTCGGGCCGCAAGAGGACGACATCCGCTTTCGGATTCCCCTGACGATCAACAGCGTCAACCGCTGAGAGCGGCTCTTTATTTAGCGAGCAAGAGTGGGCGAGGCGTGATCTGGAGACTGGACGAGGGTACGATTGTGATCTTGCGGTCGAAGCCACATAGAGGGCACCCGTGTACCGTGCTCGCCCCCGCGCTCGCCCCCGTGCTCGCTCCCGTGCGTAGGCCCGCGTTTGCTGCCGCGCTCGCCCCGGTGCTTGCCTGCCTGCTCGCGCTGTTGGTTCTGGCTTGGCCCCTGAGTGCCCGGGCCGACCAGACCATCGGCGACGACGCTATGCCCGGTCTCTTTCGAACCGATACGGCTGAGGAACTCCCAGGTGGTTTGTTGCTGGCGCTGAGCAGCGGTTATGGCTTCTCCGGTGAAACTCTGGATCAGGCCGATAGCCATCACCGTGGCATCGGCCGACTGGCCGCCTCGTATCGCGCGCTACCCGCACTGGCCATCGCCCTGCGCTTTGATGGTCGCTACGATCGGCACTTTGGGGACGACGGTCGCGACGACGGTTGGGTTGGCGATCCGCGGCTCATCGGGCGTTATCGACGCGTTCTCACCGGCGACTTGAGCGCTGCCTTGCAGATCGGTTTTTGGGCACCTGGAAGCGAAGCGCCCTCCATCGAGTGGGATGCCCTCAGCGTAGAGAGTACGGCCGCCTTGAGCTATCGGCTGCCTCAAAGGCCATATCTTCTCTCCGCCAATCTGGGCTATCGCCTCGATCGAAGCGCGGCTTCGGTGAGCAACGGTTCGGCCCTTAGCCTTGCCGACCGAATGTCGCTCGGCGTGAGTGACTTTGACGCGATCTTGTTTGGCCTGGGCGTGGGAGCCCAGTGGGGCAAGGTGCGCGCCTCCGCAGAGTGGAGTCTCGATCTGCTGCGCGGCAGTGGGGCTCCGAGTTTTCGACGCTCGCCAATGCGAGTGGGTGCCTCGATGCAGCTGCCCCTTACAGACGACTTGGATCTCGTTGCTCACTCGGAGTTTCGTCTGAGCAAGGTGAGTGCAAGCGAAGTTGGCAGCATGCTGGTTCCTTTTGATCCTTCCGCGCAGCTCTTGCTTGGTGTGCAAATGCGCTTCGGCGGCGCTCACAAAGCTGAGCCCCTGGTCGTCGTCGATGTCGTCAAGCCCGATGAGCCTACCGAGCCGGTTTTGCCGCCTGCGCTGGTGTTGCTGCCTCTGCGTGGGCAAGTGCAATCGGGAACCCAGGGGGTGGCCAACGCGCGAATAACGCTCGTGCAAGAAGGCGGCGAGAGCCGTGAGCTGGTGAGCGACGAGGCTGGGAACTTTTCTGATGAGCTGGTAGCCGGGCCGGTGCGCCTCGTGATTGAGGTCGAGGGATTCGAGCCAAAGGAGGAGACCATCGTGTTGGCCAAAGACAGCCAGCCCGTGGTCATCTACCTGGATCCGGTTCTGCCTCCTGGTCAGTTGCGCGGTCAAGTGCGTTCCTACCGTGGCCGAGGCTTGTTGGCCGAGCTACGTATCATGCCGGCTGAGGGGCAAGACGCCCAGGTCGTCGAGACCGGCGCTGATGGCGCCTTCGAGATCGATTTGCCACCCGGTGACTACGAGGTAACCATCACGGTCAAGCGCTTCAAAGAACAGGTGCGAAAGATTCACATCGAAGAGGATGGCGTCACTATCATGAACGTGGACTTGCGCAGGTGAGCCAGCCAAGACCTAAGGCCAGCTGCAGATGTGCTGCTCTGGCTCTATTCGTCGTGCTCGTGTCAGCCGTCGCTTGCAAGAGCGGCCCCTCCAAGCCGCGCATCCTTGGTGAACTGGTCGAAGTCATCGCCGGGCAGGCTAGTCGTGCTACCCCTCAAGCCACCTGGACGGACGCGCTCGCCGGGGCAACCTTCACCGATGGCGAGGCTCTGCGCACCGACGAGCTCGGCGAGGCGAGGTTGAAGTTCGCTGGTCAGCTCCTGCGCATGGGGCCTGACACGACCATTCACTTTGGCTCCAAGAAGATCGACTTCGAAGGCGAAATCGAAGTCGGTTCTGAACTCGAAGATCTTGGTATCGACTTTGGCGAGGCCGAGGTAACCACCACCGGCACGCTGAAACTGGTCAAGCGCGACAAAGAACTGCGCTTCGAAGTACTTGTGGGGCAAGCGACCATCACCCAACGCGGCGAGGTCTCGACACTGGAAGTTGGTCAGGAACTCATCTTCGAGCTTGGCGCCGGCAGCGTCGAGAAACTGCGCAAACGAGTCGTCGACGCCGGCGTC
>JAHEAK010000153.1 GCA_024642805.1 Kofleriaceae bacterium
ATGAGCTGGTTGTCCTCTGGCTGCAGCCGGGTGTTGACGGTGGCGGGAAAGCGGCCGTTGGCTTGCGCACCGTGGGGAGCGCCCAAGAGCAGGGTGGCGGCGATACACGAACCAGCTAGGAGGGGAAGACGAGCCATAGGTAGATGGTGCCAGTTGCCTGCAAACCCCACAAGGGCTGCATCCTAACCGCCCTTGGCAATGGGCCCAGGATCGGCTGCGACGGCCTTGGATGAAGCTGCGATCGAGGTTGCAGGGGCTTTTTGCCCTGCGATCGGCTGCCTCTAGGCCCGCCGTGGCTAGTGAGGGCGGCGGCGAAGAGCGAGCAGCGCGAGCATCACCCAGAGTCCGCCCAGAAGGCCACGTCCGCCGCTCGATCCACTGGTGCTGCAGCCACCCTCTGACTTGGGCTCGCCGAAGCACAGGTAGTGTTGCCCGTCATCGTGGCTCTCGCACTTGAACTTATCGGGGCAGGTGAGGCCGACACTGAGATCGCAGGCGATGACGCACTGGCCATCGGTGCACTGGTACGAACCACACTCCGCCGCCTCTTCACAGCTGTCACCAAGAACGCCGGGAGGGGCTTTGTCCCAATAACAGATGTTGCCGAGCGGCAAGATCTCCTGACAGCTCATGCCCGTCGGGCAGCTATCGCTTCCAGGGCTGCAGCTCTCGGTGCAAAACTTGTAGTCGCGGTCGGCGCGATAGGCCGCGCACACGCCGCTTAGGCACTGGGTATCGGCTCGACAAATTTCGCCAATCTCTTGGGTCTGGCAGTCAGGATCTGGCAGCTCGCAGTCAGTCACGCAGGTGCCGTCAGGTCCACAGGGCTGACAATCGGGATCGTCGGTGCAACCGATCGCGCCGCACACGCCGTCGAGTCCGCAGCTGGGATCGTTGGCCTGGACCCACGGCAAGATGAAGTCGGTGGCGTACATCTGCACATTGGTGTCGCCATTGGGTGGTTGGCAATCGTCGCCGGTCGTGTAGGAGTGAATGCCTGCCACAAGCTCGACGCCGTCGACGTTCAAGAAGGCAGGTCCACCCGAGTCGCCAAAGCACACCGAGACGTTGGCGTCGCCGCTGCGAATCACATCGCCGAGCACGCCACCGATGGTGGTGGTGCCAGTGCGTTTCTGACCGTCGGCCTCTTGCGTGTCGCGATCGTAGACGCCGAAGCCGACGTGTCGATAGTCCTCGCCTACGTGATCGCCGATGACAGCGTCGGTGTTGAGTTGACGAGCGATGGTCGGATCTTGATAGGGGAAGTTCATCAAGAGCAGACCGACGTCAAAGGCGCCGACGTTGCCATTCCACATCGGGTGCTGCTTCTTTTGGCCGACGCCGATCTGCTGGCCACCGTCACGAGTATCGGAGCCAAAGTAGATGGCCGCGTTGGGATCGGAGCCGAGCATGTCGACACAGTGAGCAGCGGTGAGCACGACGCGTGGCGAAATGAGCGTGCCGGTGCAAAAGGCGGAGTTGCCACCACGAGTAAGTGCCACCACCGCAGGGTCCTCGCCATCCACGACGCCGCCGATGAGGGGCTGATTCCGCTGGCCAAGCTCTTCGTTCGCGGGCTCTGAAGCAAGCGTGGTGCAAGCGGCGAGGGAGGTGAGCAGAAGGGGGACCAGGTGGCGCTGTAGAATCATGCAGGAATCCTTGGCGGCGCGAATTGCGCCAGCCGGCAACATATCGCATGGTGGGCTGGCAGCGGCAAGCAGATGCCGCACAGCGACTATCAGGATTCTCAAGTGCCCGACACTCCTTCAGCGACCACCATCCACATCGCGAGCTGGAACATCAATTCGATTCGCGCCCGCCAAGAGCGCCTGCTTGCCTGGCTCGATGCTCACAAGCCCGATGCCCTGTGTCTGCAGGAGACAAAGGTGACGGATGACATCTTCCCGCACGAGGCGCTAGCGGAGGTCGGCTATCAGGCGGTGGTTCACGGCCAAAAGACCTACAACGGCGTGGCCCTGCTCAGTCGAGAGCCGGCCACCGAGGTCGTGCGTGGCTTCGGCGACGGCCTCGACGATTCGCAGGCGCGCTTCATCGGTGGCACGGTAGCGGGGGTACGCGTGTATTCGGCGTACATCCCAAACGGCAGCTCGGTGGGCAGCGACAAGTACCAGTACAAGCTCGAGTGGCTGGCAAGACTGCGGGCCTTTCTCGATCGCCAGGAAACGCCAAGCACGCCCGTCGCGCTGTGTGGCGACTGGAACGTGGCTCCTGAGGATCGCGATGTCCACGATCCCAAGCTCTGGGAAGGCGAGCTTTTGTGCACCGAGGCCGAGCGCAAGGCCCTGCAGCGCATCGTCGATTGGGGCTTTGCCGACACCTTCCGCTTGCATTGCCAGGACGAGGGCAAGTTCAGCTGGTGGGATTACCGCATGCTCGGTTTCCCCAAGAACCGCGGACTGCGCATCGATCACATCTACGCCAGCGGGCCACTACGAGAGCGCTGTACCGAAGCCCTCATCCACCGCGACGAGCGCAAGGGCAAGGGCGCCTCGGATCACGCGCCCGTCTCGGCCAGCTTTTCGCTCAGCTAGGCAAAACGCTCGGCCGAGTGCATGAGTACGGTGCGCCGCTGCCTGGTCGGCGCCGCACTCAGAATTTTACCTAGTCTCGATTTGCCTAGCCTAGATTTTGCCTAGGCTAGATTTTGCCTAGCCTAGATTTGCCTAGGCTGGATTTCGCCAAGCCTGGATTTCGCCTAGGGAGCGACCAGGTCCGCGCTCGAGCGCGGCTGGATACGGCGGCGCTCGAAGCGGAAGCTCATCACGCCGGTGATGCCCAGTTGACCGGCTTCGGTAGCCCAGTCAGCGCCAACGTAGACCTTGTCGTAGACAATGATGCTGTTGTTGACTTCCCAGAGGTTGGCGTCGGCACAGACTGCCGTTGCCGAGTCGCCGGAGCAATCGTAGGGATTGACCACGGTGGTGGCGTCGCTGAGAGTGACCAACATGCCCTCGTAGGGCTCGGTGGCAGCTTCGGCAACGGTCACGCTCACGGGCGCGATGGGCGTCGTGGCGCCCTTGAAGGTGATGACCGGCGCCGTGAGCTCGGTGTCGTCGAAGAACTCTTCGATCGTGCCTTCCACATCGACCTTGTCACCAATGCTCCGACCGGTGTCGGTGCCATTGAAGACGTGCACACCGGCATGGGTGCCCGTGTTGAGAGGATCCTGGATCCACATGCCTCGGGCGTACACAGCGGTCACAACCGCGTCGGTGATGAGAACCTTGGTGCCAGCGGGCTGCGTGCCATCTTGCACCTCGGCGATGGTGGCGGCGACGGCGGGCAGAACCACGGCGGCACAGACGCCGGCGGGGTTGGGGACGGCGGGACAGAAGTCGCAGACGTCGCCCTTGTTGTCGCTGTCGCCGTCGCCCTGATCGCTGTTGGCATCAAAGGGGCAGTTGTCGGAGAGGTTATCGGTGCCGTCACCGTCGAGATCGGTTGGCAAGGGGCTGTCGTCGCAAGCGTCGCCGATGCCATCGCCATCCAGGTCGGGCTGAACGCCGCCGTCGATTGGACGAATCGGGTTGAATACGTCAGGGCAGTTGTCGACGTCGTTGTTGAAGCCGTCGCCATCGTTGTCGGTGGCCGATGCGACGCCAGTGAACTCGCCAGGGCGCGATGGCGTGCAGGTCGGTTCGCCGGCAGGATCGCCACAGAAGAAGGCCGGGTAGGCGCCGCTCACAGCACTCTGAATGTCGGCGTAGCTCTTGCCGAACTCCTGGGTGGTGCAGATGGCTTTGCTGTTGCCGCACACGTCGACAGCATCACAGCTCTTGCCAAGACCGCTCATCACCCCGCTATCGCCGTAGAGCGCGTCGCCGGCGCTGACCACCAGGGCGACGTCTTGATTCTTGCCGTCGATGATGGCGCGATACTGGCGACTGTCGCCGCCGTAGATGGCGATGTCGGCAAGCTTACCGGCGGCAAGGCTGCCGACCAGGCTGTCGGATGCAGTGGCTTTGGCGGCGTTGATGGTCGCCATGTCAAAGAGCTGCTTGTCGGTGAAGTAGCTGTTGAGCTGATTGCGATTGTACGAGTCGGCGCAGGCCAGTTCACGCTGCATGTTGGCGGATCCCGAGTAGGTCCAGTCGGTGCCCAGGGCGATGGTGCCACCCAGAAGATCGAAGATCTGAACCTGGGCGGTCATGCCGTAGAGGCTGATGTTGGAGCGCGGCGACCAGAGGACGCGGGCGCCATCGCGAGCCATGTTGAAATAGTCAGCAGAGCTGAGACCGATGGCGTGAATCTCGGTGACGTTGTGCTCGGTGAAGTCCTCGGCGTTGCCAAAGGAGCTGCTCTGGCAGCGGAACTCGGTGGCCGCGTACTCGTTGATACCCTCGGCGATGTGCGGCAGATAAGCGGCCATCGCCGACACTTCCACCTCGGTGTCCTTGTAGTTCCAGTCGCAATTGGGGCGATTGGTGGAACTCGAGTTGCTGTCGCCAAGCGAGAAAGTCTGAAAGGTCACCTGGTCAAAACCGAGGCTCGTGTCCTCAGCGCCGAGGCGATCGAGGTTGCGCACCATGTTGTCTGCTTTGCCCGAGCCGACCATCGCGGTCACGCCGCTCATGAGCATGCGGATCTCGCCCCAGCGGGTGCCATCGGAGGTGCCACCGGTGCCGTGCGGGTTTTGTGGGGTGCTCAGCTCCGCGCGCCACTCGTGGCGGTGGTTGTAGCGTTTGGTGCCGACGCTGATCGGCGAGCCTTCTGTGAAGGTAATGTGATCGTGTGGGTTGATGAGGCCGGGAGAAATCGCAGCGCCTGGGCAGTTGACGACGGTTGCATCGGCAAAACCCGCCGTGTCACTACAGTCGCAGCCAACACAACTAATAGTCGTGCCTTCGTACATGACCATGCCGTTGCCGTAGATGGTGTCTTCGCCAAGCACGTCGCCGTACATCACGACGGCTGAGCCGCTGCCTGGCGTGACCGAACAGGTCCCCTCGCTTACGGCGGGGATGTCGTTTGCGCAGACCTCCATCTCGGGAGGCGCGCCGTCTGGCGTATCGACGCCGGCGTCAGCTGCCTCGGAGCCGCCACCAGAGCTGCGACACGCCAGCAGCAGGGAGGCCCCCAAAATGGTCATTAGAAGGGTACGGGAGATTGCGGATTGGTCCTGCGACAACATGAGGTGGGCCGCTTATAACAGCTTTGAATCCGATTTTGATGTGAATTTCATCCGCTGATTCTGGGTGCCCAGGACACCCTGTAGCCTCAGAAAGTTGATTGCCTTCGACATGATCATGGCCACTTATGAGTGGCACTCTGCTTGCTCTCTTGCTGGCTGTCCATGACCCGTTTTCTGTGTCTCGCTCTCCTCTGTGTGGCGGCCTGTGAAGGGCCCGCCGAGATCGGACCCGATGCCGGCTCGGAAGTGAGCGAGGTGGGGCAGGGCAGTCCGGCGCGCGGGGCCCTGGTGGTCAACGAGGTGCTGGCTCGGCCCGAGAGTGGTCCCGACAGCATCGAGCTCTTCAACCGCTCGGATGCAGCGATCGACTTGTGCGACTACTTCGTCAGCGATTCGCTGGATCGCCTCGATCACTACTATCACCTGGGCGACGCTCCGCCACCGCAGGAGTGCCAGCCAAAGACCTTGGCCGCCGGCGACTACCTGGTGGTCTTCGCTGACGACGACGCGGCCGCTGGCTCCTTGCACGCGCCCTTCAAACTTGGCGATGCCGATCAGGTGCACATCGTGTCGACGCGTGGCGAAACCATCGACAGTTTGATCTATCTGCTACCCGCTGGCAGCAAAGGCGAGAGCCTGGCCCGGCAGCCGAGCGGCGAAGGGCTGTTTTGGATCTCGGCGCCGAGTCTTGGCAGCGCCAACCCGGAGGAGCTACGCCCATGAGGGTTCCATTGCTGATCGCAACCCTCGCGCTCGTGGCCGGCGCTTGTGGTGCCGACAAGAGTCAAGAGTGCACTGTGCCCGAGGGCGCGGACCCCGACTGGATTCGCGTGATTCGCTGCCAGGCGGACTACGACTTGCTGACCAGTGATCGCGAAGATGCCGTGTTCGCGCATACGGCGACACTCAACTTTCTCATCGATCGTGAAGACGGTGATCGCGTGTACTTCATCAACACTGAGCGCTTCGATCTTCACTATTTCTTTGCGGCGCAGTACCTCGATGTTCCCGATCGCACGCCGGTCGGCACGCACGGCGAGTTCAATACCCTCAACTATCGCCGAGAAAATCGCCGCTTCCTGCTCGGCAAGGTCATGCACTACCAGGATCAAGGACTCTTGACCCTCGAGATGTCTGCGGGTGACACGGCTAGCGCCGACATGATCGTCGACGCCTATGGGCTGGTGAAGAAGTCCCTCTTCGACGGCGACGCGCTCTTGTACCGGCCTGTGTCCAACGATCAAGAAGCCATGCTCGATCAGATTGCCGCGCGCATTCCGGTCATTCACACCGAAGATGTCTTTCAGGGCCAGAGCTACCAGCCTCTCAACACGGTCGTTGGCTACGGAACGCTCCAGTTTCGGCGTGTCGCCGAGCTGAGCGGCCGCCCGGTCGGGCCCACCGACATCGTCGTGCTCGATCGAGTACCCAATGATGTCTCGCTGGTCTCGGGCATCGTCACCGATGAATTTCAGACGCCGCTCTCGCACGTCAATCTCTTGTCGAAGAATCGCGGCACGCCCAACATGGCACTGGCAGGCGCCTTCGACGACGACGAGCTGCGTGCGCTAGAGGGCAGGCTGGTACGACTGCAAGTGGGTCCGCAGGACTATTCCATCGAAGAGGCCGAGCTCAGCGAGGCACAAGACTTCTGGGACTCGATGCGACCCGTCGACACCCTGGTGCCGGTCTTCGACGCGTCAGTGGATCGCCTTCTCGATCTGAGCGAGCTCGGTATCGCCGATTCCGTGATCGTCGGGGCCAAAGCCGCCAACATGGCCGAGATGGGCAAGATTGAAGGCACTCCGCTGCCGTTGCCAGAAGCCGCCTTTGCAGTGCCTTTTGCCTTCTACCAGCGACACTTGCAGGCCAATGGTATCGACCTGCTCATCGATGCGTTGCTGAGCGATGTCGCCGCCAACACCCTGTCAGCCGATGAGTTGCGCGCCCGCCTCTTCGACCTGCGTTGGCGCATCTTCACCGCACCAATCGATCCGGATGACCTCGCCGCGATCGTGGCTGCGATGAGCACTCGTTGGCCCGCCGAGCAAGACCTGCGCTTTCGCTCCTCGACCAACGTCGAAGACCTTGCCGACTTTAATGGCGCCGGCCTCTACACCTCCGCAGGGGCAAGTCGGGGCGAAGGCGAAGGGGCTGTTGCCGACGCATTGCGAGTGGTGTGGGCCTCTGCCTGGAATCACCAGGCCTTCGTAGAGCGGGAGTTCTATCGAGTCGATCACTCCAAGGTTCGCATGGCGGTTCTCATCCATCCGGCCTTCGTCGATGAGCTCGCCAATGGCGTCGCGGTGACCATCAACGAGTTCGCACAGAATCGCCCGGCCTTCTACATCAACTCACAGGTGGGCGAGGTATCGGTTACCAATCCCACCGGTCAGGCCGTGCCCGAGCAGATTCTCTATTATACCTGGTACGAGGAGCCCGAATACGAAGTCATCACCCGTTCGTCCTTGCTGCGTGATCAGACTGACTGGCCAGGAGGACCGAGTGTGTTCACGCCAGAGGAGCTGAGCGAGCTTGCCGACTTGCTAGAGCGGATTCACAACCATTTTCGCCCTCTCTACCCTCCGCGCGCAGACTTTGCGATGGACGTCGAGTTCAAGTTGGGCCCCGGCAGGAAGATCTTCATCAAACAAGCGCGCCCCTTGGCGGGTAGGTAGACGCGCACAGGCAAGGCCCGCGAACTCGGCTCCCCAGCGGGCCCGGCCGCAAAAAAACGGGTACCATTGGCGGCTACATGTTTGTCGTCTTCGAGGGAATCGACGGCAGTGGCAAAACCACCGTATCGAATCGTGTGGCCAAGGCACTGCGCAAGAGGGGCATCGCAATCGACCACATTCGAGAGGGCGGCGAGTTCGTCTCGCCCCTGGTGGGTCGCATGCGCGAGTTTGGCAAAGACACGCGCAACTTGGCGCTTCGGCCTCTCCCGGAGTTCCTGATGTATGTCGCGCGCGATGCCCAGCTCTTGGCCGAGTGCATCCAGCCGGCGCTGGCCCGGGGAGGGCTGGTCTTTGCCGACCGCTACCTCTACTCCTATGAGGTGCTCGGGCACTATGGCCGCGGCCTTGAGCTCGAGCAGGTGCGACCCATCATCGATTCGGTCGCTGGTGGCGTGTGGCCCGATTTGGTCGTGCTCATGGATGTCGACCCACAGCTGGCGCGAGCGCGTCGACGCGTCAGCAAGCTACGCAGCCGCGCCGAGGGGACCAAGAGCGGCAGCGGCTCTCGCAAAGGTCTGGGCGGCGTCGGCATGCAGCACCGCTTGCGGCAGGGCTACCTCAAGCTGGCCGAGCGCGAGCCAAATCGCTGGTTGGTCATCGACAACAGCAACACGGATCTGAAGCTGGTCGTCGAGAGCATCACCGATGCCATCGCGAGTCTCTATGAGGGGGCGGCCACCGCTCGGGTCGTTGCGGGCACTCGTATCTCCAAGCGAGCGGTGACCAGCGCCGACACGCCGACGCTGGAGTCGGCGCGTGAAGCCTTCTACGAGATGATTTCTCTGCGTCGTGAGACCGAGCCGCCCGTGGCAGCTTACTTTCTGGCCGGTCTGGTCGACGAAGAGGCGCAGAGCTGGCGGCGCGAGCTGTGCGACGATGCGCCCCAAGTGGTGGCCTACGGACTGCGGGCCTTGGCCGACGAAGGCTCCTGGGAGTTGCGCGAGACCTTGCGGCATGTGGCTCCGCACTTCGTAGCCAAGTCGCTGGCCGGGCTGGCCCTACAAAGCGAGCGTGCCGATAGCATGCGGCGCGAACTGTTTCCGATCGAGCCAGCGGCCGTGCTCGGCACCCTGGCTGGTTCAGACAGTGAGCTGGCCTGGGAGTTTCGCGAAGCCTTGGTGGAGCGAGAGCCGATGGAGGTCGTTGCTTCGCTCAAGCGCATGTCGTGTGACAAGTCCTGGCAGTGGCGTGATCGCTACATAGAAGAATTCGGGGGAGACAGTCTCTACGAAACTCTTGAGAAGGTCAGTCCTCTGCTGGAGAGTATCCGTGGGCTCGGCGACGAACGCTCTTGGGCCATACGCGAGCGCTGCCTTGAACTAGCGCCCGTGCAGGTCTTGCGCTCGTTGGAGGGGCTGGGCTGTGAGCGCTCCTGGCAGCTGCGCGAGCAATTTGCCGCACTGGCTCCCAAGGTCGTCTTGCGTACCTTCGATGGCCAAGACAACGACAAGGCCTGGACGATGCGGCGTCACTTTGCGCCAAAGGTCAAAGAGGCCCTCGAGTCCATGATGGGCCTCGATAGCGATGCCGCGTGGAGCATTCGCGAGGCACTCATGGACGTTTGGCCATCGACCGTGGCCAAGTCACTCGGAGCCTTGGGTTCCAGTGAACGTGGCCTGGCCATGGTGCAGCGCTTGCTGACGGCCTACCCTGACAACATCAGTCTTCTC
>JAHEAK010000777.1 GCA_024642805.1 Kofleriaceae bacterium
CGCCTTCAACCAGCAAGACAGCATCGCCACCTCCGCCGAGAATGTGCTGCGGGTGCTGAGCGAAGAAGTCGGCTACCGACCGCTTGCCTTCTACGAACACGATGAGTGGCACGGCCAGCTGACGCTGAGCGCTAGCCTTAGTTTGCCGTCCGGATATCGCGGCAACAATCTCAGCATCGGCGAAGGTCTGGTAGGGGAAGCTGGGGCGCTTCGGGAACCCGTCTTCGTCGATGGCACCTCGAATTCCACCTTCGCACTCGACACCGGTGTTGGCATCCTGACCCCGGCCACCTTGTTCGCACTCCCTGCCTTGCATCAAGGCAAGTTGCTAGGCGTCATCGCAGGAGCCTCGCAGGCGCCCGTTACCCCCAGAGAGCGTTTGTGGTTGCAGCAGGTCGCTGACCAGGTAGCGATCGGCCTGTACGCCAACCACCAGTACCAGGCCCTCAAGTCTTTATCGGCGGAAGTCAATGAGCGCTCGAAGAAGATCGAGATGCAGAACCGAGAGCTGGCGCAGGCCAGTCGCCTGAAGTCGGAATTCTTGGCCAGCATGTCGCACGAGTTGCGCACGCCTCTCAACGCTATCATCGGATTCTCCGAGGCACTCAAAGACGGCCTCTTGGGGCCGCTAACGGCCGAACAAAAGGACTATGCCACAGAGGTCTTTCAGAGCGGCGGGCACCTCCTCTCGCTCATCAACGACATTCTCGATCTGTCCAAGATCGAAGCCGGCAAGATGGATCTCTACCTCGAAGCCGTCGAGATTGCTCCGCTGGTGAAAAATGCCCTCACCGTGCTTCGAGAGAAAGCTATCGAGGGCAAAGTCTCCCTTAGCCAGGCGATAGCCGACGACATCACAACCCTGTGTGTCGATGGCCGCAAGCTCAGGCAAATCGTCTACAACCTGCTCTCGAATGCCGTGAAGTTCACGCCTCCTGGTGGATCTGTTCAGCTCGAAGTGAGCATGCAGGGCAACGAGGTCGAGTTCTCCGTGCGCGACTCGGGTATCGGTATCGCAGCGGAAGAGATTCACAGGCTCTTCCGGCCCTTCGAGCAGCTCGATGGTGGCAGCGCCCGCAAATACGAGGGCACTGGCCTCGGTCTGGTCATGGTAAAGAGTCTGGTCGAACTGCACGGCGGGAGGGTTGGCGTCGAGAGTGAAGTCGGCAAGGGCAGCCGCTTTTGGATTCGTCTGCCCGTCATCGCAGACAACGAGCAACGGCGACAGCTCACATCAGCCCCCCTCGCCCAGCAAGCGACGCCCAGCTATCGCGGCGCGCCACGCGTGCTTGTCGTTGACGACGATCCCTCGGCCATCCTGCTCGCTAGCCGCTGGCTGCAGACCGACGGTTACAGCGTGCACGGGGCCGGGACCTGTGACGAGGCCTGGAAGCACATCCAGCAGCAAGCTCCTGACGTCATCTTGCTCGACATACTCTTTGAAAATGGCCCGGGAGGTTGGGAGTTTCTGGAGAAACTGCGGAGCCATCCCGAGGTTGCTGATATCCCCGTCGTCGTGGTTTCGATCGTCGCCGAGCTCGAGCGAGGTCTTGCCCTGGGGGCCATGCAGGTCCTGCAGAAACCCGTGGCAGGCGAAGATCTCTTGCTCGCCGTCAAGGCACTTGGGCTGCTGCCAGCAGCCAATGGCGACTCGAGCCCGGTTCTCATCGTTGACGACGATCCTCGCGCCGTCGAGCATGTGGCTCTGCGGCTGGAGCAGAGCGGATTTCAGGTCGCGCGAGCCTATAGCGGCCAGGACGCTCTCACCGCCATTGCCGCGCATAGCTACGCGGCCATCGTGCTCGATCTCATGATGCCAGAAATGTCTGGCTTCGATGTCGTGCGTGCGCTGCGTGCTCAAGAGGCGAGCGCGGATCTTCCCATCATCATTCTCAGTGCCAAGAGCCTGGAGACTTCCGAGCGAGCGATGCTCGAGACATCCGTGCACAAGGTGCTGTCAAAGGGCAGCTGGGACAAAGACGACTTCACCAGCGTCATTCGCACCGCCGTCCAGCTGGCCACGCGGCGTAAGGCTTCGGCCCAGGTATCCGGTGCGCTTCACGTCCGCCCCGCCCCTTCCGTCGCGCCGCTTGCTCTTCCCTCGCTCGCCGCGCCCGTCCTCATCGTCGATGATGATCCGGAGGCTCTCGAGCTTCTGGGCTTGTACCTCGAAGATGCTGGCCTTGCGGTGATACGCGCATCGAGCACCGCCGAGGCCATTGCAAAATCCCGCGGCAAGCGACCGGGCCTCGTCGCACTCGGCATGTCGGAGACACACACAGGAGGAGCCGCTTTTCTCGCCGCCCAGGGCCAAAACGAGGTCTTGCGCGGTGTACCAGTTCTCCTCATCTCCGGCGCCCACGACCCAAGTGAGGCGCGCGCCATCGGTGCCAATGCCGTACTCGCCAAACCCATCCAGCGTCACGTCTTCCTGGAGGTCGTGCAGCAATTGCTTGGTGTCGGCGCCAAGCGTGCCCCCTATATCCTTGTCGTCGACGACGATCCGAAAGCTCTCAAGATCGTCGACGCCTATCTATCGAACTCAGAGGTCGAACTCCGATCGGCGTACGGTGGACAGGAGGCGCTCGAACTCATCGAA
>JAHEAK010000778.1 GCA_024642805.1 Kofleriaceae bacterium
ACAGGCCGCCAACGCATTCCATGCCACTCACGCAGCTGTCGCCAAGCTCGCCGGTGGCTTGCGGAAAGATGCACCGACCTTCTTCACAAAACTGACCGTCCTGGCAGGTGTCGGCGCTGGTGCAAGGGGCGCCCTTTTGCACGGTGATCGAGGCGATGGTCTCCGAGCCGATGTCGTTGGTCGCGCGAATCTCGATGTCCATGATGCCGTCGGCCAGGTCGGAGGGGGTTTGAAACCAGTAGGGGCCAGGGGCGGCGCCCGGTGGTTGTCCTTCTTCGTCGCCGTACATGGTGCCGTTGATCCACAACTGCACCGAGCCGATGCCACGCATGTGGGTCGCCGTGGCCGCCACCGAGAAGCCTGCGCTGACCGAGTCGCCCTCGCTTGGATTTTGAATGTTGACGGTGGGACCGGCCACCGCCATCGGGTTCTCGCCGAGCACGGTGCGCAGCCAGCGGTGCGAGTTTTGCGCCGTGCCACCGCACTGACACTGGGAGAGAGCTTCGAATTCGCCACAGGGCGTGGTCGCATCGCGAAAGAACTGCCTGCCGCAGGCATTCAAGTAGGTCATTGGATCGGAGCAATCGAAGGCGTGCTCCAAACCGTAGGAGTGGGCGGTTTCCTGGCCAACCGTTGCGCAGATGGAGATCGGGTTGTTGCCGTAGCCGTTGGCAAAGGTGAAGGAGATGACGTTGTTGGCGGGCATGCACTGCGAGGGCGCGACACCACCAACCGGCGTCTCGTAGCCAATCTCCGTGTAGTCGCCGGCGACAATAGCCTCGTGGTGAAAGACGTTGTTGCCTGGATCGACGTCAGTGACCTGGACGTCGTAAGGCGCATACAGCTCGGTCACGCATTGCACAAGCTCGTTCCACGAGGCGTCACCGTGGCGCCAGGGGCTAACCACCGAGGGGCCGGCCACGATGGTCGAGGTGTTGAAGCGGGCGTCGTTGACGCCTGGAGTCAGGTTGCAACCGCCGGCGCAGCGATTGAGGAAGAGGATCTTCGAGACGTGATCCGATTGCACCTCGAAGCCTGGGCGCGGCGCCTTGCGGACCAGCTGACCGTGATCGTCGACGAGCGCCTCATCGCTGGCATGGGCCTGTTGGGCGCCGGTGAGGGTGACGAGGCTGGCAGTGAGCAGGAGCACGAAGCGAGATTTCATGACCCGCGGACGCTAGCACGGGGCGCTGGCCTCGCCGCTTGGAATTGCTCTGCCTGCCTGACCATCGCTAACAGCGCCCAGCACCTGGCCACCAGGCCGAGAATCTCGCTCTACCTGTAAGTGCCAGGCGGGGCTGGCGTTAGGAGGCATATGACGCAACCAGCCACCCCATCTCCCCGCCCTCTCGTGATGAGTCTCGCATTTGCTCTCGGCCTTGCCGCCTGTGGGGCGGCCTCATCCGCTTCCATGGCCCCCAGCATGCCGAGCATGGCCGCAGCCGCGCCCGCCCCCGCCGTCGCCGGCATGCAGAGCGGCGAGAGCAGCACCCAGGCCATGCCCGAGGCCCTGGTCATCGAGGGCGCCATCACCGCGCGCGTCGATGAGGTCGGCAAGGCGACAGAGGAAATTCGCGAGCGGGTGAGTGCGGCGGGAGGTCGCATCATCGAGGAGCGCGGGCAGGGCGCGGCCACCGGTTGGAACACCTTCATCAAGCTGCGCGTCGAGCCCGAGGGCCTGCATGGACTGGTCGAGTGGCTCGGCGAAAACACCGAGATCGTGTCCAAGACCATCTCGGCCGAAGATGTCAGCAAGGAGCTCTTCGATCAGGAACTCGCCCTCGAGAACCTGGGCAAGACCATGGCGCGCCTGCAAGCGCTGCTCGATCATGAAGGCCTCGACATCGAAGCCATCTTGAAGATCGAGACCGAGCTCACGCGCATTCGCGCACAGATCGAGTCCATCAAAGGTTCGCAGCGCTTCCTCAAGGATCGAGTGGCCTTCGCGACGCTGGCTATCACCCTCGAGCGCAAAGATGGCGTCAACCACGGACCGGAGACCAAGTTCATGCCAGGGGCGCGCCTGGCCATGATGCACCTTATCGATCCCGGCGCGCGCAGCGCCAATCGTCTGGGCTATGGCATCGTGATTAGTAGCCCCGAGCATCGCGCTAGCTACGAGCTGGACATCTTCGAAGGCGTCGACGGCGACAAGCGCGCTATTGTCGCCACGGTTGGTGGCGCAGCCTACTCCGACCATCTTGGCGGTGGGCGACGCAGCTGGCTCAACCCCTACCTCGGCCTGCGTACTGGCTACGGGCGCCTCGGTGGCTCCAACTTCGTGCTCGCTGCCGAGGCCGGTGTCGAGCTCTTCAAGAACAAGTTCATGATCCTCGACCTCAATGTGCGCGCCACCAGTTTCTTTGGCAAAGGCGGCCCTGACGTCGCGCTGATTCCAGCGGCGCAGGCCTCGATTTCCTTCTAGCGCTCTGCGACCTGGCCTAGGCGAAGTCGAAGCTGCGCTTGCCGACCTGAATCTCGGTGAGCATGGAGCGCAGCGCCTCGGTGGCTGGGCCCGACTTGCCGGTGCCGACCTGGACTTCCTCGCCTTTGATGATGAGGGTGCCCACGCCGCCGAGAATGGCGGCGGT